>NZ_VWWM01000022.1:0-119302 GCF_011752945.1 Paraburkholderia sp. Cy-641 | reverse complement strand
CGCTCGCCCGGCCCCAGCGCGGACCACACCGGAAAGGCGGCCGCGGCGGCATCGACGGCGGCCACCGCGTCTTCGACGGTCGCGGCCGGCGCGCGCGTCGCGACTTCGCCGTCGAGCGGGTTGCGGCGCTCGAAGATCGCACCGTTACGCGCCTGCACCTGTTCACCGCCGATCAGCATCGCTACGTTTTTCATCGCTTGTCTCTCTGTCTTTTGAATGGGAATTACATGTGATGTGACGCTCAGGTAACGCTCAGGCGGCGATCAGGCGACGCTCACTTCGACGAGCGTCGGGCCGCTTTTCACCTCATGCGTCGAGAGCGCCTTGCGCAACACGCCGGCGAGTTGCGCCGCCTCGCCGACGCGTTCTCCAGGGCAGCCCATGCCCGCCGCGATCGTCACGAAGTCGAGCCCCGGCAGATCGGTGCCCTGCACCGGCTCGTGCGGCGCGAAACCGAATACGGGTGCGAAGTCCTGCAACGCGGCATAGCGCGTGTTGTTCAGGATCACGAATGTAATCGGCAGGCGTAGCTGCACCGCGCTCCAGATCGCCTGGATCGAGTACATGCTCGAACCGTCGCCGATCAGCGCGATCACGCGCTCGCCGGGCCGCGCGAGCGCCACGCCGACTGCCGCGGGCATGCTGTAGCCGAGGCCGCCGCTGTCCATCGTCATGAAAGTGCCGGGACGCACGATCGGCAGATAGATTTGCATTGCCGGACGCGCGCTCGGTGCTTCCTCGACGATGATGCCGTCGGGATCGCGCACGTCGGCGAGCGTCTGCAACGCGAACGCGGCCGACATGCGCGCGCCGGCCACGGGCGGCAACGCGCGCGGCGGCACGGCGCGCGGCGCGGGGAATGCGCGTTCCCTCGGCGCGGCGCGCGCCAGCAGGTCCTGCATGCCGAGCCGCACGTTGCCGACCGCGGCGATGCCCTGCGGCGTCCATGCGGCCACACCCGGATCGTCGATCAGTTGACATAGCTGCGCGCCCGGCGGCACATGCGGGCCATGTCCTTCGATGTGATACGTGAACGCGGGCGCGCCGATCACGAAGATCGCATCGTGCCCGTCGAGCAGGTCGACGATGCGCTCGCGCATCGCGGGCAAAAAACCGCCGAACAGGCGATGCGTTTCGGGGAAGCTGCAACGTGCGCTCATCGGCGCGACATAGACGCGCGCGCGATGGCGCTCCGCCAGTTGCACGACGTCCTCCGCCGCATCGGCGCGATCGACCGCGCCGCCGACCACGAACGCGGGCCGCTCGCACGCGTCGAGCAACGCGCCGATGCGTTCGAGCATTGCCGCATCGGGGCGCATGACCTGCGCGACCTCGCGCTCCGGCACGCGTTCGGCGGGCTGATCCCAGTCGTCGGCGGGAATCGACACGAACACCGGGCCGCGCGGCTCCTGCATCGCAATTGCGTAGGCGCGCGCGATCGCGAGCGGCACGTCCTGCGCGCGCGCGGGCTCGATGCTCCACTTCACATAGGGTTTCGGCAATTCGGTCGCCTGGGTCGCGGCGAGAAACGGATCGAACGGCAGGATCGAGCGGGCCTGCTGGCCCGCCGTGACGACGAGCGGCGTGCGGTTGCGAAACGCCGTGAAGATGTTGCCCATCGCGTTGCCGACGCCCGCCGCCGAATGCAGGTTCACGAGCGCCGCGTTGCCGGTGGCCTGCGCATAGCCGTCGGCCATGCCGACCACCACGGCTTCCTGCAGACCGAGCACATAGCGGAAATCGGCGGGGAAATCGCGAAACATCGGCAACTCGGTCGAGCCCGGGTTCGCGAAGATCGACGTCATGCCGACGCGGCGCGCGAAGTCGATGACCGCGTCGCGCACGGTCCATTGCGGGTGATTGCCGGGATTCTGCTGCGCAGCGTGGGCTGTCACGTGGGCTGTCATGCGATGTCTCCTGTTTTTTATAAGTACAACACGTCGGCGCGAAAAATCGGCGCAACAAAACGAACGGCCATTATCCCGACGGTATGGGTAGCCGGAAATTGCCTTATTTGGAAAAAGGCATTACCTTTTGGCATGACTTACAACCTGCAGCAACTTCAGGCGTTCGCGGCGATCGTCGCAAGCGGCAGCCTCGGCCGCGCGGCGGATGCGCTGCACGTCACGCAGCCCGCGCTGAGCCGGACCATTCGCCGGCTCGAGGAACAGGTCGGCGCCCCGCTGTTCGAGCGGCATTCGCGCGGCATGCATCTGACCGAGGTCGGCGCGGTGCTGCTGCCGCATGCGCTTCTGTTGCAACGCGAGGCCGAACAGGCGCGCGAGGAAATCGACGCGCTGCGCGGGCTCGCGCGCGGCACGATCCGCGTCGGCGCGGCAGGCAGCATCGCGAGCCTCGTGCTGCCGCTCGCGGTGGGCCGCGTGCTCGACAAGTGGCCGAATCTGCGCGTGGAGATCATCGAGGGCGTGTGGGACCGTCTCGCCGACGCGCTCGTCAGGCGCGAGATCGACCTCGCGCTCAGCGTAGCCGTGCCCGATAGCGACGAAATCACGGCGATCGCCGATTGCCGCTGGGAAGACGCGAGCTATGTGGTCGCCGCGCCCGATCATCCGTTGCGGCGTAAGCCCGGTCTCACGCTTGCCGATACGCTCGGCGAGCGCTGGGCGATTCCGCCGCGCGGCACCGGGCCGTTCGAGCAGATGCAGAGCGTGTTCGCCGAGCACGGGCTCGGGCTGCCGAACGTGGTCGTCGAAACGCGTTCGATCACGGTGCTGAAGAGCCTCGTCGCGCGTTCGGGTTTTCTGGGCTGGATGGCTGCGCCGATGTACGTGACCGAGAGCAAGGCCGGCGTGTTCGATACGCTCGGCATGCCCGGCGTGGCCGGGCGCCGCACGCTGACCGCGTTCCGGCGCCGGCAAGGCATTCTGCCGAGTCCGGCCGTGAAGCTGCTCGAACAGTTGCGGCAACTGACGGCCGAGGAAATCGGCGTGGAGTGACGGTGGGGTTGGCGAATCTTGGCGTTTACCCTGTGAAAATATTTTCTCGCCTATTTATCGATAAATTATCGTGCTAGATTCCGTCGCCGTGCCGGCAGGCGCGCGGGCTCGCTGATCGCCGGGCCATCGTTCATCCGCCGCATCGTCATCGCGCAACGCGCCGGTAACCGGGCGTCGCCGCAACCAGAAGGAGAGCCGCATGTGGGTTTTGATTGGCGTGCCGATCGTGGTGCTCGGCTTCGCATTGCGCTTCAACGCGCTGCTGGTGGTCACGCTCGCGGGCATCGCGACCGGGGTGGCCGGCGGCCTGCACCCGGTCGAGATCGTCAGCGCGTTCGGCAAGGCCTTTGCCGATAACCGCTACATGGGCCTGATCTGGCTCACGCTGCCGGTGATCGCGCTGCTCGAACGCAACGGCTTGAAGGAACAGGCGCGGCATCTGATTTCACGCCTGCAGGCCGCCACCACCGGCCGCGTGCTGATGCTCTACTTCGTGATCCGCCAGCTCACGGCGGCGCTCGGCCTCACCTCGCTCGGCGGCCACGCGCAAATGGTACGGCCGCTGATCGCGCCGATGGCCGAAGCCGCCGCCGCGAACCGTCACGGCGAATTGCCCGAGGCGGTGCGCCAGCAGATTCGCGCGAACGCATCGGCGGTCGACAATATCGCCGTGTTCTTCGGTGAGGACATCTTCATCGCAATCCAGTCGATCCTGCTCATCAAGGGCTTTCTCGAACAGAACGGCGTCATCGTCGAACCGTTGCAGGTCTCGGTGTGGGCCATTCCGACCGCAATCGCCGCGCTCGTCATTCACGTGATCCGCCTGATCCTGCTCGACCGCAACCTGTCGCACAAGATGAGCGCCTACAAACGGAGCGCCGCGCGATGATCAAGCTCGAATCCCTCTACGTCCTCGCCGGTTTGATGTTCGCCGCGTTCGCGCTGTTCAATCTGCGCGACCGCTCGAATCCGCGCCGCGTCATCAACTTTCTGTTCTGGGGCATTTACGCGCTCACGTTCCTGTTCGGCGCGGAATTGCCGCACTTCGTGACAGGCTGCCTCGCCATCGCGCTCGCCTTGATCGCGGGCTCCGGCAAGCTCGGCAAAGGCCACAGCGACAGCAACGGCGAAGCCGCCGCCGCGCGCCGCGAAGCGAACGCGCGGCGCTTCGGCAACAAGCTGTTCGTGCCGGCGCTGCTGATTCCGCTCATCACGCTGGCCGGCACGCTCACGCTCAAATACGTCCCCTTCGTCGAGACGAAGAACGTCACGCTGATCTCGCTCGTGCTCGGCACGCTGGTCGCATTCGGCGCGGCGCTCTTCATGCTGCGCGACTCGCCCGTGCATGCGCTGAAAGATGCGCGCCAAACGATGGACACGGTCGGCTGGGCCGCGATCCTGCCGCAGATGCTCGCCGCGCTCGGCGCGCTGTTCGCGGTCGCGGGCGTCGGTCACGTGGTGTCGGATCTCGTGAAGACGTGGATTCCGGTCGACTCGGCGTTCGCGGTGGTCGCGGCCTACACATTCGGCATGGCGATCTTCACGATGATCATGGGCAACGCGTTCGCCGCGTTTCCGGTCATGACGGCCGGCATCGGCCTGCCGCTGATCGTGCATCAGTTCAACGGCAACCCCGCGATTCTCGGCGCGATCGGCATGCTGTCCGGCTTCTGCGGCACGCTGATGACGCCGATGGCCGCCAACTTCAACATCGTGCCCGCCGCGCTGCTCGAACTGAAAGACCAGAACGGCGTCATCAAGGCACAATGGCCGACCGCTTTACTCCTGTTGGTCGTCAACACCATACTGTTGTACCTGTTCGTATTCCGCTTCTGAGGAGCCGCCGATGACCGCGCCGTTGCCGCAACAACTCACCCGCGAATTCGCGTCGAAATTCGCCAACCTCGCGCTCGCCCACCTCACGCGCGAGTATCCGAACAAGCTCACGCACGCGCTTGCCGGCGCGCAGGACGTGCAGGGCCCGCGCGCGCTGCACCCGATCTTCTACGGCAGCTACGACTGGCATTCGTGCGTGCATGGCTACTGGCTGGTTCTGCATCTGCTCGAACGCTTCCCCGATCTGCCCGAGGCCGCACGCATCGTCGCGGTGGCCGACGAGCATTTCACCCACGCGAACGTGGCCGGCGAACTCGCGTATCTCGACCTGCCGCACAACCGCGGCTTCGAGCGTCCCTATGGCTGGGCATGGCTGCTCGCGCTGAGCGCGCAGCTCGACGCGCTGAAGATCTCCGAGGCCGCACGCTGGTCGAAGACGTTCGCGCCGCTCACGGCCACCTTCGTCGAACGCTTCGAGGAGTTTCTGCCGAAGGCGACTTATCCGCTGCGGGTCGGCACGCACTTCAACATGGCTTTCGCGCTGGCGCTGACACTCGATTTCGCGCGGCAAACCTCGCGCACGTCGCTCGAAGCGCTGATCGTCAGCACCGCCGAACGCTGGTTCCTCGACGACGTCGCCTGCCAGGCATGGGAGCCGTGCGGCGACGAATTTCTCTCCCCTTCGCTGATGGAAGCGGAACTGATGCGGCGCGTGCTGCCGTCCGCGCAATTCGTCGACTGGTTTGGCCGCTTTCTGCCGGACCTCGGCGCGAAGAAGCCCGCGACGCTGTTCGAGCCCGCCATCGTGACCGATCGCAGCGACGGCAAGATCGCCCACCTCGACGGTCTCAATCTGAGCCGCGCGTGGTGCCAGCGCTCGCTCGCGCGCGTGCTGCCGGCTGGCGACGTACGCCGCACGGTGCTGTTCGAAAGCGCCGAGCGCCATCTGCATAGCGCGCTCGCGCACGTGGCCGGCGACTATATGGGCGAGCATTGGCTCGGCACGTTCGCGACGCTCGCGCTCGAAGCCTGAGCGGGTTTTCCGTTCGACGTGCCTTGCGCAGGCGCGCCGCCTGGTCCGTTTGGTCCGTTTGATTCACCTGGTCCATTCAGGAGCGCCTTTTTTATTTCGCCCGTTTAACGCAGGCCGTTGCCTCGCCTGCACGACTTCGTTTTACTGCGTCGCTCTACATCCGCACTCCGCGCCCTTCTTCGGCCATCGCAGCCAACGCTTGCGGCGGTAAAATCGCACAAGGCGATCAAGCCCGTCGAGAGGTAAAGCGAAGAGGCGCAAAAGAGGTGCGAGTTTGACTGAGTTCGAGCAGGGTTTCATTTTGACCCGGCATTGGCGGGACACGCCCGCCGGCACGGAAATCGAATTCTGGCTGGCCACGGATAGCGGGCCGCGCCATATCCGTTTGCGCCTTCAGCCTTCGATCGCCTTCATTCCCAGCGAACATCGCGAGCGCGCCGAGACGATTCTGCGCGAGGACAAGCAGCACGAGCTGCGGTCGCTCGAATTGCGCGACTTCCAGCAGCGTCCGGTGATGGGGCTTTACTGCCCGCAATACCGGCAGTTGAAGGGCCTCGAAAAACGCCTGAAACAAGGCGGTATCGACGTCTACGAAGCCGATATCCAGCCGCCCGAGCGCTACATGATGGAGCGCTTCATCACCGCGCCCGTGTGGTTCAGCGGCGAGCCGCAGCCCAAAGGCCCGCTTCTGAACGGCGAATTGAAACCGGCCAACGGTTATCGTCCGCCGTTGAAGCTCGTGTCGCTCGACATCGAAACGAGCGTGCATGCCGAGCTTTATTCGATCGCGCTCGAAGGTTGCGGCGAGCGCCAGGTGTATATGCTCGGCCCGCCTAATGGTAACGACAGCGACGGCGACGCGGGCGCGCTCGACTTCAGGCTCGAATACTGCGAAACGCGCGCCCAGCTGCTCGAAAAACTGATCGCGTGGATGGAGTTGCATGATCCCGATGCGATCATCGGCTGGAATCTCGTGCAGTTCGATCTGAAGGTGCTGCAACAGCATGCGCAACAGTATCGCGTGCCGTTGCGCATCGGCCGCGGCGGCGCCGTGATGGAGTGGCGCGAGCACAGCGTCACGCGCAATCACTTTTTTGCGGGCGTGGCGGGTCGTCTTGTCATCGACGGTATCGAGGCCTTGCGCTCGGCGACGTGGAGCTTTCCGTCGTTCAGCCTCGAATACGTGTCGCGCTCGGTGCTCGGCGAGGGCAAGGCGATCGACAACCCGTATCAGCGCATGGATGAAATCCAGCGCCGCTTCGACGAAGCCAAGCCAGAACTCGCACGCTACAACCTCAAGGATTGCGAACTGGTTACGCGCATCTTCGCGAAGACCGAACTGCTGTCGTTTCTGCTCGAACGCGCGAGCGTGACCGGCCTCGCCGCCGATCGCAGCGGCGGCTCGGTCGCGGCGTTCACGCATCTGTATATGCCGCGCATGCATCGGCAAGGCTATGTCGCGCCGAATCTCGGCGACGTCGCCGGTGCCGCGAGCCCCGGCGGCTTCGTGATGAATTCGCGGCCCGGCCTCTACGACTCCGTGCTCGTGCTCGACTACAAGAGCCTCTATCCGTCGATCATCCGCACGTTTCTGATCGACCCGCTCGGTCTCGTCGAAGGCCTGCTGCATCCCGACGACGAACACTCGGTGCCGGGCTTTCTCGGCGCGCGCTTTTCGCGCACGCGCCACTGCCTGCCGTCGGTCGTCGCGCAGGTCTGGGACGCGCGCGAAGCGGCCAAGCGCGAGCACGACAAGCCGCTCTCGCAGGCCCTGAAGATCATCATGAACGCGTTCTACGGTGTGCTCGGTTCGACCGGCTGCCGCTTTTTCGATCCGCGCCTCGCGTCGTCGATCACGATGCGCGGCCATGAAATCATGCACACGACGCGCGAATGGATCGAGGCGCAAGGCTACGAAGTGATCTACGGCGATACCGATTCGACCTTCGTGTGGCTCAAGCACGCGCGCGACGAGGACGCCGCCGCGCGCATCGGCCGCGCGCTCGTCGACCATATCAACGCGGCGTGGCAGCAGACCTTGCAGGCGCGCTTCGGACTCGACAGCACGCTCGAACTGCAATTCGAGCGGCACTACCGGCGCTTTTTCATGCCGACCGTGCGCGGCACCGAAGAAGGCAGCAAGAAGCGCTATGCGGGTCTCAGCGTGGCGGCGAACGGCAGCGAGGAAGTGGTCTACAAGGGGCTCGAAACCGTGCGCACGGACTGGACACCGCTTGCGCAACAGTTTCAGCAGGAGCTGTACCGGCGCATTTTCAAACAGCAGCCGTATCAGGATTACGTGCGCGACTATGTGCGCGATACGCTCGCGGGCCGGCTCGACGATCAACTCGTGTATCGCAAGCAGTTACGCCGCCCGCTCGCCGCCTACGAGCGCAACGTGCCGCCGCACGTGCGCGCGGCACGCGTCGCCGATGACTTCAATCGCGCGCAGGGACGTCCGCTGCAATATCAGAACGGCGGCTGGATCAGCTACGTGATGACGATCGCCGGGCCCGAGCCGCTCGAAACGCTGCGCTCGGCGATCGACTACGAGCACTATCTGACGCGGCAATTGCAGCCGGTTGCCGACGCGATTCTGCCTTTGCTGCGCGACGATTTCACGAGGTTGATGTCGGGGCAAAGGGAGTTGTTCTGATTGGCGATGTTGCGGATCTCGCGCGGCTGCGAGGCTATCGCACCGCGATCATAAGCCTCGCAATACGCTTTCCAGCTGGCGCCACCTGCGCCTCGCATTGCGCGAGATCGATCAGCGGCAACTGCCAGTCGTGCCGGTTGCCGAATGCGATCAGGTCATCGGCGATCACCGACTTCTGCCCGCCGCCGCTGCGCAGATGCGCCCACGCGCTCAATTCGGCCATGCTGTCGATCACTGCCATCAGACCTGCCCGTATTCGAAGGCCCTGCATCGAAGCGTGGATGTGCAGACCGCGCTGGTTTGATGCGCTTTTCAGAAAGCGCTGCCCTCAGGTCCACCTGAGGGGCCACCTAAGGATCGACCTGAAAGTCCACCCGAACCTCACAGCCCCTAAACCGGCATTGCGCAATCCTGACACCACCCGGATCGCGCAATCCGCCGCCACCCGGCACTCAACCTGCGTCCCGCGCCCCAAACTTGCGCCGGTACGCCCCCGGGCTCGTCAGCGCAATGCGCCGGAAATGCCGCCGCAGCGATTCTTCCGAGCCGAACCCCGCCAGTTCCGCGACGCGCGCCATCGGCAACGGCGACGGCGACGGCGCTTCGAGCAGTTCGCGCGCAATCGCGACGCGCTCGCGCACGAGCCAGTCGTACGGCGCCATGCCGGTCGCGTCGCGAAATTGCCGTTGCAGCGTGCGCGTGCTCATCGCGGCACGCTCGGCGAGCGAGCGCAGCGTGTGCGGCTCGGCGGGATGGCGGCGCACCCAGTCCATCAGCTTCGCGAGACGCCCGCTTTCGTCGTGCGGCACCGGTCGCGGCACGAACTGCGCCTGCCCGCCCTCGCGATGCGGCGGCACCACGAGCCGTTGCGCGACGCGGTTCGCGATCGCGCTGCCGTGGTCGCGCCGCACGAGGTGCAGCAGCATGTCGAGCCCGGCCGCCGATCCCGCCGACGTGATGATCCGCCCTTCGTCGACATAGAGCGCGTCGGGTCGCACGCGCAGATGCGGATAGCGCTGCTGCAGTGTCTCCGCATAGCGCCAGTGCGTCGTGACAGTCTTGCCGTCGAGCACGCCCGCTGCCGCGAGCACGAACACACCCGAGCAGATCGAGCAGAGTCGCGCGCCACGCTCGTAGGCGGCGCGGATTGCGCTCAGCAGCGCGGCGGGCGGTGCTTCGTCCGCGTCGCGCCAGCCCGGAATCACAATCGTGTCGGCTTGTGCGAGCAGCGTCAGCGTATGCGGCGCGCCGATCGTAATGCCGCCCGCCGCGCGGATCGGCCCCGGCTCGGCCGCGCAAACCGCGAAGCGATACCAGGGCACGCCGAGTTCGGGACGTTCGAGCGCGAACAGTTCGGTCACGCAGCCGAATTCGAAGGTGCAGAGCCGATCGTAGGCCAGCGCGACAACGAGATGGTTTTGCATGGCGCGATGTTACCGAAGATTGACGATTACGCCACTTATCCGCGTACGGGCCGAGCGGCACAATCAAACCGCCTGATCGCACCGCAGCCCCGCCCGCCGACAGGCCGTCCGCTCAACCCAGCCATCGCGCCTAGCCATGTCCGACACTTCCATGCCTTCCAGCCGCGCCGCCGACAGCGACGGCCCCAACGTCACTAATCGCGCCAACGCGGTCACTGCGATCCCCGCCGCCGACAGCACCGCCGCGCTCGCCCACTTCCACGCGTCGCTGCAATTCGAAACCGATTGTTCCGACGTCCACGCCGCGCTCGCGAGCGGCACGCCCGGCTTCGTGCTGCTCGACGTGCGCAGTCCCGCGCTGTTCGCCCAGGGTCACGTGCCGGGCGCGCTCAATCTGCCGCATGGCAAGATCGTCGCGTCGAAGCTGGCCGGCTATCCCGCCGACACGCTCTTCGTCACCTATTGCGCGGGCCCGCACTGCAACGGCGCGGCGCGCGGTGCCCTGCGGCTCGCGCAACTCGCGCGGCCCGTCAAGCTGATGGCCGGCGGCGTCACCGGCTGGCTCGACGAGGGCTTCGCGCTGAGCCGTCCCGAGGCAGCGCTGCCATGACGCGCCGCCGGGGCTTGCTGCCATGGTCCGCCAGCGCGATCTGCGAGCGTGATTCGCCGCTGCGACTCGCCCCCGTGATCCACCGCTGAAACACGCCGCAAAGCCCGGCCCGGCCGTCATCCGCGCCCAATCGGGCCGGCTCGAGAATGCATCTCGATTTGTCTAAATAAAAGCCGCGAGCTGCCGATAACAGATCAAACCGCCCCTCTCCCGGCGGTTGGACCCCATATGCTGAGTTCCCACCTTTTCTGGTTCGTCGCTATTTCGTTTGTAGCCGTGGCGCTGGCGTCGTCCAGCGCGCCCGAACTGACGGACCGCATGTTTCTGCTTGCGCCGATGCCGCTGCGGCACGCGTGGCGGCTCGCCGACGCGCTCGCGGCGACGGCCTGCCCGCTCGCGCGCGCCACCTCGACAGCCACGCCGCGGATCGCGCGCGCACCCGGCAAGCCCAACCCACTCGATCTCTCGCGCAAACGTTTCGCTACCGCGCTCGCACATCCTTTCGAAATGGCAACACGGGCGCGGACGTCGAGACGAAATCGCAGGCCGACCAGCCGCCCTCGACGACGCGCAACGCCAGCAACACATGCAACGCAATGCCAGGCGTCCTGCCTGGCCAGCCAGTCAACGCCGGCGACTTCGGCGCCATGCCCAGGGGGAGAACAATGGCCGCGTGAGCACGCCACGCGTTGAAACGAGCTTCGCAACGACTTTTCAGAATGATTTCCCCGAAACGACTTCGGGATGACATAAAAGCATGTTGTCGTCAGTTTTCATGACGATTGGGCAGACGCCCGGCCGCAACGACGGCAACGCACAAAACAAAACAGGCAAGGTGTTGGAGATTTCATGACTTTCGACGTAGCGACGTATACCTCGTTGTGGCTGATCACGTTCCTCTGCTGTGCGCTCATCACCACGGCGCTGTCGCGCATGTTCCCGCAGGTCGTCGCATTCCGTTTCTGGGCCATCGGGTTCTATCTGAACGGCGCGTCGTCGGCCTGCTTCGCGTTGCATCTGACGTGGCGGCACGGTGTGTTTCTCGTGCTCGGCGCAACGTTCGCGCTGCAATGCCGGATCCTGATCTGGTGCGGCCTGCGCAAGCTGCTCGGCATTCGCGCGCCATGGCGCACCGGGCTCGCGCTGTCGCTGCTGTTCTGCGCGCTCTATGGCGGCGCGCTCGCGTATCCGCTGCCGATTCTCTTCCGCGCGGCGCTGCTCGCGCTGTTCTTCCTGCCGTGCCGCCTCGGCACGCTTTACGACATATGCCGGCCGCGCCGCACGCATCTCAGCCCGGCACGCTCTATCGCGGCGACCGGCGCCATGCTCGCGTCGCTCAATACGATCCTGCCGCTCGTGCTCGCGCTGCTGAACCGCACCAACCTGTCGCTCGTGCTCGCCAATCCGCGCACGACGTCGGCGCTGTACGCCTTCGTCTTCGCCGGCGACCTGCTGCTCGCGAGCGGCCTGATCGTGCTCGCGTTCAAGCTGCTGAGCGTCGAGCGCAACATGCTTGCCACGCTCGATCGCAGCGCGTCGGCGCACCGCGCGGCACGCCGCGCCATGCGCGCGCTGCGTCAGTCGACGGAGACACTCGGGGCGGCCCGCGTGCATCACGACGATGTCGGATATGCGCCGACGGCGGCCGGCACGATTTGAGAAAGCACGGGCCGGGTGTAGGCCGGCCAGCCCGCGCTTCGCGGCTTCGGATCACCGCTTTACGCCACGGCCGCGCGTCGCGGCTTCGTGCCGCGACCTCATGCCGCCGCTTCGCCCTGCCGCTTTACCTCCGTTCGCCCTCTTCGCTCGCGACGAGCGCTTCGAGCCGCCGCGCCAATGCGTCGCTCGCAGGCGTCATCGGCATGCGCAACTCGTTGCGGATCCAGCCTTCGGCCGCAAGCATCGCCTTGACCGGCGACGGATTCGGCTCGACGAACGCAAGCTCGATCTGCGGCACGAGCGCCTGAAAAATCCGCCGCCCGTCGTCGAGCCGCCCATCGGCGAGCGCACGATGCAGCGCGACGAAACGCTCGGGCCGCACATGCGCGGCTGCCGCAATCGCCCCGCTGCCGCCAAGACACAGCGTACTGAAGATCTCGAGGTCGTTGCCGGCCAGCACCTGCAAGCGACCGTCGCGAATCAACGCAAGCGTTGTGTCGAGCGAGCCCGCGCAATCCTTGATCGCCCGAATCCGCGGATGCGCGGCCAGCGTGAGCAGCGTGTCGAGTTCGAGCCGCACACCGGTGCGCTGCGGAATGTCGTACAGCACGACGGGTTGCGCACTCGCGTCGGCCAGCGCGCTGAAATGGCCGACGATACCGGTTTGCGCAGGCCGCGTGTAATACGGCGCGGCAATCAGCACACCCGCGATCGGCAGCGGATTCAACTGTTCGATGCGCTCGCGCATGCTCGCCGTGCCATTACCCGACACGCCGACCAGTACCGGCAACGCGTGCCGCTGCGGGGTCGCGTCAGCGGCAACCTGCACCGCGTCGAGAATCGTCGCGAGCACGGCATCCTGTTCGGCGGCGTCGAGCGTGGCCGGCTCGCCGGTCGTGCCGAGCGCGACGAGACCGGCCACGCCGGCGTCGGCATAGCGGCGCACGAGCGCGCGCAAGGCGGCGTGATCGACCGCGCCGTCGGCGAACGGCGTAATCAGCGGAATCCAGATACCCGAGAAATCAGACATGTTTTCTACCTCGATGACGACCGTATCGAATCCGGTCAGCGGTGCGAGGAAGAAAGGAGAAAGCCGGGGGGCGGTCAACCGGTCGTTCCGTCGCACATCTGACGACGGAACAGCGTGCTCCGGTCAGATGAGCGGCTGTTTTTTGGCTTTGGCGTGCACGTTGAGCGAAGCGTCCATGCGTGCGAACGCCACGCTCGCGAAAGCGGTGCGGACGGAGGTCGACGGACGGAGTCGGAACGTGGAGCCGGAGTGCATGAACCGCAGTGTAACCGCGATAGCGCCGCAGCGGGTGCAGTCTGGCATGGCATGCGGGTTCGTCTTCACTGGTGACCTGCTGCTCGCGAGCGGCTGGATCGTGTTCCTCTGTTCAAGCGGCCGAGCGTCGAGCGTGACATGCTCGCCACGCTCGGGCGCGGCGCGTCGGTGCATCGGTGCGTCAGCACACCGCGCCGTGCGCGCGCTGCGTCAGCCGAAGGAGACGCCCGGCGAGGCGTGCGGACACCAGGCCCGGCATCACCCCCGCTCAGCCTTCGACGGAGACGGTTTGAGTTCGGCGGGGCGAACTTCGCGAGGTTCGCTCTCGCGCAGCATGACCCGCACCGGCTCGCTGCCTGCGGCCGGACGTGCCAGCAGCGGCTGCGCCGGCTCGCATTTCTTGAGCTTGCCTTCGACCGAAGCGCCGCAATCCATCTGCAACTGCTGGTAATAGATATTGCCGGTCACATGCGCATTACCCTGCAGTTCGACGAAGTGATCGGCCGTCAGATCGCCCACAATCCGGCCATTGACCACCACGTCATAGCAGTGCACGTTGCCCTCGATCGAGCCTCGATCGCTCAGGACGAGCAAGGTCTGACTGCCGGCCGCGCCGCTGACGTTGCCTTTGATATGGCCGTCCATGCGCAACCCCTCGCTGAACTGAAGATCGCCGGTAATTCGCACGTCTTCTGCGATCAACGTGGCAAGCCTCGAGCGCTCGATACCTGCGTTTTTTTTCTTGCTGAACATCACGGTTTCCCCGAAAAAAGCCGCCGCTCAGGCTTTGGCGACGGCGACTCGACTCCACTACAGCACGGCATCATGGTCATGCCGCGCCTCTGCGGCAGCCGTGCATTGTTTCGCTCAGCGACGCGGCGCCGTCGCGCGGACGGTGCCCTGCTCGCGCAGAAACGCCAGCTCGGCGCCGAGCCTCGCGACCTCGGCGGCGGCGCTGTCGGCCGTCTTCTGCACCGCGCCGCGCGCGGCCGACTCTTCGGCCAGCGCGAGCCTCAGGCGAAGCACTTCCGCCTGCCGGCTGCCGGCGTCCGCGCTCGCCACGGCGCATCGGTCGCACGGCTCGTGCGGCCCGCGAGCCTGGCCCATCTGCCACGCCTTCAGCGCGAACGCGCCGGCACACGCGCTCAGCATGCAGACCACGGCCCAGACGGCCATGCGCCAAGCCAGCGGCCGCGTGGGACGCAGCGTATAGCCGTGGCGGCTCAAACTCATCGTCACGCGCGAGGTGTGACCGCCCATGCGCCGCTTAACCATGAGCCGGCGGCGCAAACAGCGCGAGATAAGCGACGGGATTGACGACCTCGCCATTGACCCGTACTTCGAAATGCAGATGCGGACCGGTCGAGCGGCCGGTCGAGCCGACATCACCGATATGCTGTCGCGGCAGCACCAGTTCGCCCGCATGCACGACGAGCCGCGAGGCATGGCCGTAACGCGTGACGAACCCGTTGCCGTGATCGATGTCGATGGCGTTGCCGTAGCCCGATTTTTCGCCGGCGAAGATGACGCGGCCGCCGGCGGCCGCGAGGATCGGCGTCCCTGTGCCGGCAACCAGGTCGACGCCAGGATGGAAGCTCAAACGATGCGTGAACGGATCGCTGCGATTGCCGAACGGCGAGCCGAAGCGCGCTCCGTCGACCGGCATGCGGCCGGGAAACGCGGCATAGACGACGGCATGCCGGGCCGTCTGCCGTTCCAGTTGCGACAGCGTCGCGTCGATGCAGCTCAGTTGCTCGCGCGTGCGCTGCGCATCGGCACGGCCGCGTGCCTGCCCGGCAAGTTCATCGCAGCGGCGCGGCGGCAATGCGGGACCGCCTTCGCCGTCGGTGGCGGACATGTCGGATTCGCCATCCGATGCGGCACTGGCCGGCGCGGCGGAGCGTGGCATGGCCGGGCGCCGGGTCGGCTGCAGCGTGCTCAAACGCGTTTCGAAGTCGCGCAGCGTATCGACCTCGGCGGTGAGCCGCGCAATCCGCGGTTCGATCTGCGCGACCGACGCGTTCAGTTCGCCGAGTTGCGCGATCCGGTAGTCGCGTTCGACGTGATTTTCCTGCGGGACGACAGCGGCCTCATGAACCGGCCAGTGCATGCCGATCGCGATACCCGCGCCAACGGCCACGACGGCGGTGCCGCACGCCGCGCCCAACGCGAGCGATAACGCGGTACGACGCGTGACGAATCGCAGCGAGCCGCTTGCCAGTCCGCTGCCCAGCCGGAACGGGGCGGCCATTAGCGACGCCCGGCGCGCGTGCGGCCTCGCGCGCGAAGCGGCGCATGCGCGAGACCTCGCATGCGCGGAAACAGCCCATCGGCATGAGCCTCGATGCCACGCGCAGCCAGTGCGGCGCGCCGGGTAAAACGAAACTGCGGAGAGAACGGCGAAGGGATCAGCGGCATTGGATTCATACGGTATCGGCCGAATAAAAACGGAGGCGATAAAAGACGAAGCTGGCGATTATCACCTGGGATTGCCAGGCTCTATCTCAAATACAGGACGGGGCCTGGAGAGGCATGCGCGATGCGCAGCGAATGGAGCAACGCGTGGCGTTCGAAGCGTGTGTTGCGCGCTGCGCCATGTCGTGCGGTACGAGCCGATGCGCGTTCGCGTCGGTCGGCACACGGGCATGACCGGCGATGCGCCGCTGCGCGTGCAAGGTGCACGACCGCGCGGTAATCGGCGGCGCTGTTCGGGCGGCGGCCCGCCCCGCGAGAAAACGCTTGACTTCTGGCGCCCAGAAATTAATATACGCAACGCGTATATTTTTACCTCACCCTTCCCGCCGATTCCTTTTTCCGACAGGTGCCCTCATGAGCGTTCCGCAACAAGCCTTCCTACGCGATGCGATGCGTCGCCTGAACATGACGCGCGATACGTTCGCGAGCCGTATCGGCGTATCGCGGCGGGCGCTCGATACGTGGCTGCTGCCGGACGACTCGCAGGAATCGCGTGCGATGCCGGAAATCGTCGAGCGCTTCGTGTCGGAAATCGTCAACGCGGAGCCCGGTGAAAAATATACGCAAAGCGTAGACTCGCAATCGCTGGCGAGCCAGATGCTGTTCGAGGGCAGGCCGCAGTTGCTGTCGGTCGATCAGTTCTCGCGCGACTCGGTCGAGGCGCTCTTTCGCGTCGCCGACATCATGCAGCCCATCGCGCGACGCCGCAAAATCTCGCGCGTGCTCGAAGGCGCGGTGCTTGGCAATCTGTTCTTCGAAGCCAGCACGCGTACGCGCGTGAGTTTCGGCGCGGCGTTCTGCCGGCTCGGCGGCTCGGTCTGCGACACCACGGGCTTCACGTTTTCGTCGATGGCGAAGGGCGAATCGATCTACGACACGAGCCGCGTGATGAGCGGCTACGTCGACGCGCTCGTGATCCGCCATCCGGAGCAAGGCTCGGTGGCCGAATTCGCGCGCGCGACCAACGTGCCGGTCATCAACGGCGGCGACGGCCCCGGCGAGCATCCGAGCCAGGCCCTGCTCGACCTCTACACGATCCAGCGCGAGTTTTCGCGCCTGGGCAAGATCGTCGACGGCGCGCATATCGCGCTGGTCGGCGACCTCAAATACGGCCGCACCGTGCACTCGCTCGTGAAACTGCTCGCGCTGTACCGTGGCATCAAGTTCACGCTGATCTCGCCGCCGATGCTCGAAATGCCGGGCTACATCATCGAGCAGATTTCGCGCAACGGCCATGTGATCGAGCAGACGCACGACCTGCGCAACGGCCTCGCCGGCGCCGACGTCGTGTACGCGACGCGCATCCAGAAGGAACGCTTCACCGACGAATCGTTCGAAGGCTACACGCCCGACTTCCAGATCAACCAGGCGCTCGTCGACAGCATCTGCGGCGCCGACACGCTCATCATGCATCCGCTACCGCGCGACAGCCGGCCCGGCGCGAACGATCTGAGCGTCGACCTCAACCACGACTCGCGGCTCGCGATTTTCCGGCAAACCGACAACGGCATTCCGGTGCGGATGGCGATTTTCGCGGTGCTGCTCGGCGTCGAAAAGCAGGTTCAGCATTCGATGCGCGATGCCGCATGGCGCCCGCCCGTGTATCTCGGCCCGGATGACGCGGTGTTTCACGGCATCGACTGAGAGCGAGCCCGCTGCCGGTTCTGCTTACGGCATCATTGGCGAATCAGGCTGCGGCGCCCGCTTGCGCCGCGTGTCTGAACATGCCGGCAAAGAACAGCACCTGATACTGCACCGCGTTCGACCAGTACTGCCAGGTATGTCCGCCTGGCCGCTCGGCGTAATCGTGCGGCACGCCGAGTTCGACGAGCCGCTCGTGCAGCAGCCGGTTCGATTGCACCAGCGAATCGTTGACGCCGCAGTCGATCGTCAGCGCGATATGCTCGCGGCCGAAATCCTGCGCGCTCGCGACGATCGCTTCGCTGTTCCAGAAGTCGGCATCTTGCGACGGATCGCCGAAAACCTGGTCGATGCCGGGTTCGTCTTCGCAGCCGCGCGGGTCCACCGCGCCGCTGATGCTGCCCGCCGCACCGAATTCGCCGGGCCGGTCGAGCGCGATGCGCAGCGCGCCGAATCCGCCCATGCTCAGGCCCGTGATCGCGCGCGCCTGCTTCGCCGCGATCGTGCGGAAATGTCCGTCGATATAGCTCACCACTTCGGTGCCGACATAGGTCTCGTAACGGCTGCGCGGATCGACGGGACTATCGATGTACCAGCTCTCGTGCCCGCCGTCGGGCATCACGAGAATCACGTGATAGCGGTCGGCCAGTTTGCCGATATGCGAATTCGCGGTCCAGTCGGTATTGTCGCCGCCCGAACCGTGCAGCACGTAGACGACCGGAAAGCGCTTGTCCGCATTGCCGCGCGCGTACTGATCGGGCAGCACGACCGTCGCATCGAACGAACGATGCATCGCCACGCTCGGAATCGCGACGACGCGTGTCTGAAATGCCCATACCGGCGACGCGATCAGCATCAGAATGAGCCAGAACGCACGAACTGGATTCATGGTGGGTCGCTCTCCGCTTCGCTTTCATTCGTCAGGCATGCGAATAAAGTCATTGCGCATGCGTCGGCCAATGTCTCCCGACGACTTTAGCAAGAGCGACTTACAACCGTATTTCAGCGAAACATACGGTCCGTCAGGGGCGGGGCGTTGTGGGACAGGTCGTGCCAGAGATCTTCGGTGTTCGGCGTATTTCGGGCTTTGTGGACGGGCGGTGACGCTGCGCATCAAAATCGCCCCATTAAATGGAAACACGGCAAGACGACAGACACGCCCCTCATAAATAGGCATTTGAAATCGAGATAGACAGCGTTTTTGTCAGTCTTTGTGAAAATCGTTCTATCTCGATTTTTCCGTGTTGACCCGATCGTTTTTCCATGATGAGGTAGCGGACTTCTCAAGCTGCCTGGGAATCAAACTTGCGCAGCCGGATATCGATATTCACGGCTGTTGACGTTACCCATAGTGAGGCAAAGTGAAGCGCTACGTACTCAGGAAAGGAGACAAATCGACCAATGGCGGCATCGTTACGGAGGGAATTGAAAACTGCACCGATCATGGTGTGCCGATAACCTATCTTGGCGCGCAGGTCTGGTGTAGCGGTTGCCAGTCTGTTGGTCATATTGAACCAACGGGGCCGCGCCACCGCGCAGTCAGATACGGCAAACAGGAAGCACTAGACGGGGACATTTGCCTGTGCAAATGCTGCCCGCCCCCCATCCTTCATGCATCGCAAAGCCACTCATTGTACGGTTTCCAAGCTCATGGACTGGAGCCAGTGGAATATGACGCTCGCGGTCAGGCACTGCCAACCGATCCAACCGGCGATTTTGACGAGCGAGTACGCATCATCGACGCTAACGGTCGAGCACTCGTCGCGACGCCGTATCACATACGAACGGCGAGCGGCGCAGTCTACCAGGGTGTAGCGGATTCTCTTGGCTACTGTCCACGCATCTATACCAACAACATATCGCGACTCGATATTGCAGTCGGGATTCGTGCGCTGGAGCGCTGCACAATCGCTTCATGACTAAAGTGCCGGAGCACTGAAGATAATGGGAAATTACGTTTATCAAACCAACACCAATCAGAGAGCAAACTCTCAATACGATGTGCTTGGGCATCCTATGCCCGCAAAGGTATTCATCTTTGTCGTCGTTGACGAACCTGGACAGGATGGTTTTCTCGTTCGCCAATGCTACGCTGACGTTGACAACCCCTATCTGCAAGAGTTGAAACTTGGTGAGTTGGGAAATTTGCGGGAGGTGTACCCGGAAAAATATGGACTATGGGGAAAAGGACCTGGCTCGGGTGCAACGATCGCAGAGCATGTAATGGGTGAAGAAAGAGTCACAAGCTTTTCCTCTACAAGCTCAGACTTTCCGGGTGGTGCAACCCGTTTTGATGGGAAAACAGTCTATATCGACATCGCAAAGGCGAAGCGCTCCGGCGCGCGACTTGTTACCGGTCAACAAATTCGTGCCGCACTGGACGAATACGCCCAACAGAATCCACATTTGAAGAAACGAATAGAGACGATACGCGGCTATTCGGAAGCCCTGGATAGGGAAATCCTGATACAACCCCATCCCAGCGTGCCGCCATCAGGCGTGTTCACACCGGAGGGATTGGGTGGGACGCGGGGCCTCGTGAAATACGTGCGCGTGGTACAGGTATTTTGCATTGCATTCACCGCTTATGATCTTTCGGTGGCAATCGTTTAAGACAACGTCGGTTCGCCCCATCGAAAAGGAAGTTGTGCGACAGATGGGCGGCTGGGGTGGCGCGATAGCTGGTGCCAGGATCGGTGCAATTGCCGGGACCATGATTGGTGTCGAGACAGGACCGGGAACCGTGATTACGGGTCTGATTGGCGGAATAGTTTTCGGAACGATAGGCTATCTCGGCGGAAGCTTCGCCACCACGAAGATGCCGACGCATTAACAGGGAAATCAGCGTGTTCTCATTGCAACGAATAATCGACGATATCGGTCGCAAGCGGCAAGAGCGGCGCTTTGCTTCGCAGTCGCAAAACCGGCTGACGGAAGTCATCGAGCACGTCTTCGGAGCCGATATCGACAAACTGAAGGAGATATTTCCATCGTCCGGCATAGTCACGATTCTCGACGACTTCCCCGCTTACATCGAGATTCGCCCTCTTCGCGATATCGGCGTCAATGCCTTTCTCGTGAGTCAGACTATCGAGGTTGCCCAAATGCCGCGTTACGTCATGACTATTCGCAACGGTCGCGAGGAAACAGAGTGGCAACACTATAACAACGACCATCTGCATACTTTCCTCAAGCATGACCAGGAACTTGCGGGATTCAATATGCGGCTCCTGACCAACGACATTGCCTTGATCCGGCAACTCGCTGACGCACGATTCAATCCCCCTTGCCCATGGATCGCATTCTATGAGCTTGGCCCGATTGCAGGCTCCTTACAGGGTAACGCCGAATACTGGTATCACCACGTCTGGGACCGGTACTGGGAAGCGCTCAGTCTCCACGAACAGTCCGAGTTTCTTGCAAGGAAGCGACAGGAAACCATTAGCTACATGTCCGAGAGTGAATGGCGGGATTGGATAAGCGGACTCAGATTCCGCGATCCAAGAACACGCGACTCACCATGAATGGCTCGGCAAGAACGTCAGGCACATCCCGCTTCCCGCATTCAACCGAACCCGCCCCATCATGCACGCCATGCATAGTCATCTTGCAAGAGTTTCCCTTCTTCGGCGCACACGCCTGTGGCATCGTCATATCGCGCTGCAACGTATCGAGCTTCGCACTTCCCCCAGGGAAGAGGTGAGCGCGCCGCGCTCCACATGTCGAATGCTCATGACGATCAATTCAAGGAGAAACCAGCATGTCCCACACCCAACAATTCAGTGGCAAGGATGAACTTATCGCCCGTTGCATCCCCTTTCTGGAAGAGGTCAAAGACATCACGACGAGCACGGAAGTCGAACAATGGCTGAATACCCGCTATGGCGTGGATAGCGAGTTGTACCAGGATCTGTCGCGTCTGATCCGGCTCGGCGTGAAGGAAGGCTGGGCGGCCGACGTCGAAGTCGGCGGCCCACGCTATCGCCGTGCCCGGCTCGTCACGCCCTCCGCCGAGACGTTCTATTTCAGCATCACCGCGGTTCTGATAGACAGCTCGGACAACACCCAGAACAATCCCGAAGGCAGCTTTCGCGGCGACTACCACGCGCATCCGTATGGCGAGTTCAACATGGTCGTGCCGCTCGACGAAGGCGCCGCGCTGATGGGCCCGAACGGCTGGTGCCACGCCGGCTGGACAGCCCCGGCCCCGGGCAGCAGCCACTATCCGGAAGCGAGAGGCGGCGCCGTCATCGCCCTGTTCTTCCTGCCCTCGGGACGGATTTCCTACGATGCAAAGCCGCCGCAAGCTCGAACGTCAGACGCGCTTCACGCCTGAACCTCGCTGACCACGTCCTCGATCTGCCGCCTGAGCCACTGTAGTGCTGCGTCGTTGTCATTGCGCTCGTGCCAAACGACTCGTACCTCTTCGCTCGGGCACGCGTAGGGCGTCGCGTGCGTCGTCAATTCGCCCTGGCTCTCCATCTCGCGCCCGAGTGGCGATGGAACAAGCGCGAGCATGTTGCTGGAACGCAGGAGTGCCGGCATGGCCAGCGCGTGCGCGACCGCCACGCGCACGCGCGGCGACTCGCCGCGCGCCGCGTAGGCACGATCGAGTGCATCGCGGTTGAACATCTCGGACTGCCTGGCAAGACCGCGTTCGAGAATAAAGCCGCTTACCGCGCCCTCTTCTTCCCCGCCGAGCGAGATGGTCGCGAGCGGGTATTCGAGCAGATCATCGAGCGTAAGCGGCCGCCCGGCGAGCGGATGATCGCGATGCATCAGCAAAACATCGGTCTGCTCCCAGATCGTCATCCAGCGCAAGCGCGACGGAATCTCCGCGAAGATGCCGACCGCGATATCGATGCGGCCCACATCGATCTGGCCGGCGAGATCGAGGCGTGTCGACGGCCGGACGACGAGATCCGTCAGCGGCGCTTGCGCGCTCAGACGCTGGCTGAGTCGCCCGAGCAACAGCGAGGTGATGTAGTCGTTGGCCGCGACGACAAACTTGCGCTGCGCGTCGGCCGGTTCGAATGCGGCGACGCCCAGCGCCAGCTTGATCTGCTGAAGCGCACCGCGCAACGGGCCTGCCATGTCCATCGCGCGCGCGGTGGGCTGCATGCCCTTGCCGGTACGCACGAAAAGATCGTCGTTGAGGACCTGGCGCAGGCGTGCCAGTGCATGGCTCACTGCTGACTGGCTCAGGTGCAGGCGCTTGCCCGCAAGCGCGAGACTGCGCTCCTCGAATACCGCGTCGAAGACGCGCAGCAGGTTCAGGTCGATGTTATCCAGAGACATCATGCGGCTCCGTGCGCTGGCCGGCCGGTAGGCACTGCCCTAGCATCGTTGACGTTCGGCATGGATTCAATGCGGCACGCTGCGTCCAGCGGCGCCCTGTACGGCACGCAGGCAGCGCCGCCATCTGCGGCAGAAATCAACGCGTCGCTCGTGCGCGCGAGCACGTCGAGTTCGCCGCGCTCGCCATCGTGTGGCACGTAATTGACGATAGGCATGACATCTTTCCCTGGTCGACTGAAGCAAGCGCGTCAGCTTACCAGGATTCCATGCAAAGCGAGCGATGGGAACACCATCGGCATGTTTCGACATACCCCCGATGCTCCCACCCGGTAACGTCCAGACGAGATTGCGGCGGATGTCTATCTCGACGCGCACGGGCGCCCCGAGCCTCGGCACGAACTGCTGTCCCACACGTGCCTGCGCGAGCAATTCTCCGGCGGCGCGACGCCGACCTCGTACCTCGAACGCGAGAGCGAACTGCTGCAATGGCATCCGGGCGGACCACTGCTCGTACAGCCGGGCGCGGCGATCGACCTCGCGGTCAGTTGCGCTCTCGCGGGTATTGGCATCATTCATCTGTTCGAGGAGATGCTGCGCGCACATATCGCCAGCGGCGCGCCCGAACCAATTCTCGAACCGTGGCGGCTGCGCTTTTCGGGGCCGTTTCTGTATTACCCGAGGGCATCGCCACGTGCCCGCGCCGCTGCGCGCATTCGTCGACTTTCTCAAAGACGACGCACAGGCATCCTGATGATTGATGCCGAGCCGGCCGGGACATGAGCAACATGCCGCCTCAGCGATCGCCCCTGCACAGACGCGCGATCATCGTCAGAAAATATTCCACGCCACTCGGCTTGCGCAGGTAAAAACTCCAGTTGCGCGCCTCGCCTTCGGACGGCGGCACGGCCGTGTGCAGCAGAATCGGCACATCGGCGAGTTGCGGCATCGCCTTGAGGCTGCGGCACAGCTCGGCCCCGTCCATGACCGGCATCGTCCAGTCGGTGACAATCAGGTCGGGAACATGGGCACGCGCGCACGCGAGCGCTTCGGCGCCGTTGTTCGCACAACTCACCTCATACCCCTCGCGTTCCAGAATCAGGCACCACGCGGCCAGAATTTCCGGCTCGTCGTCCACCAGCAGGATTGAGCGCGTCATCGTCTGCGGACTCGTTGCTTCGATTGCCCGACGAGATGGCGCAAGAGGTGTTCCACATGCGGCAATTGCGGCGATAATGGGCGCCATCTTCGGCTCTCTCCGGGCCCAGCCGGGCACCGGGCGCCCATGCATACGCGGCACAACGGCGCGATGGCACGACGCCAAGGCCCACGGAGCCGACGGGAGCAATGCGATCGGGCGAGTTCGTACGTTCGTATGTTGTAGAAATTTCCTGGGCGCATTCATCATGACCGACACACGCATCAGTCCGCTGCGCAATTTCGCCGACTACGTCCGGGCGGAACGCAGCCGTCTCACGCAGCAATGGATGGATGCCGTTGCCACCGACCTCGATCTCGTCGAAGCCGACAAGCTCACCTATCAGCAACTCGCCGATCATCTGCCGGAAATTATCGAAGGACTCTGCGCCGCGCTCGATGTGGAAGACCTCGAACAGGTCGAAACGTCGATCGAGCGCAACGCGAAAAAGCACGGCAAGATTCGCTGGGATCAGGGCTACCGCATCGAAGAACTCGTGCGCGAACTCGATCTTTTCCGGCGCGTGCTCGCCGAAGCGCTCGAGGAATTCGCCGCGCGCGCGAGCAGCTTCACGCGGCGTCACGAAAGCCGCGCGCGGCGGCTCATCGCCGAAGCATTCAGCATGGTCACGCACACGTCGATCAAGGAAGTGGTCAACGAGCGCGATCGCAAGATCGACGAGTACACGGGGCAGCTCGAACGCGCGAATCACGAGTTGATGCTCAAGCAGCAACTGGTCGGCGCGCTGCACGAGTCGCGCATGCAGATCACGCGCAGCGTCGTGCACGATCTGCGCAACTTCCTCAACGCGTTTTCGATCGCGCTGCAACTGATCGCGCGGGCGCCGTCGAAAGCCGAGACCGCCTTGACGCTCGCCAACCGCCAGGCCGCCGACATGAAGCAACTGGTCGACCAGATGGTCGAGTACTCGGTCGTGCTCGGCGACGCCACGCCGCTCGTGCCCGAAGCGGTCGATCTGCGCGAGCTTTACGAGGAGCTCGTCGCATCGTCGCGGCCGCTCGTCGAAGCCAAAGGGCTCAGGCTGCTCGCCTCGATCGATCCGGCGTTGTCGGTCATCACGTCGAATCGCCTGAAGCTCAAGCAGATCGCGGTCAATCTGCTGTCCAATGCGATCAAGTACACGAAGTCGGGGCAGGTCGAATTGCAACTCGCGACCGCCGGCACCGACCACTGGACGATTCGCGTGACGGATACCGGCGTCGGCATCGCACCCGCGGATGCGGATCGCGTGTTCGACGAATTCGAGCGCGCCGCCGGCGAGGACATTCCGGGCACGGGGCTCGGGCTCGCGATCGTCTGCGAGCTATGCCGCGTGCTGAACGGCCACATCGGGTTTGCGTCGCGCGAAGGCGTCGGCACGACGTTCGAGATCCGCTTTCCGTTGCGAAGCGAGTGACCTTCGCGATTGCCGTGCGGCACGTTCGCACGATCCGCTACACTGCGCGGATCGATACATCTCCCCATCGACCCACAGCCTCATCGCCTTATCGACCGCGCATGATCCATCTGCAAACCGCCCGCTTTCCTGAACAACTCGACATCGTGCGGACCATTTTCCGCGAATATGCCGGGAGTCTCGGCATTGATCTCGGCTTCCAGCAGTTCGACTCCGAACTGGCCGGCTTGCCCGGCAAATTTGCCGAGCCTCGCGGCCGCGTGCTGCTCGCAAGCAACGACGCGGGCGAGATTGTCGGCTGCGTCGCAATGCGTCCGCTCGACGAAACGATCTGCGAAATGAAGCGCCTTTACGTGCGCCCCGCGGGACGCGGCCTGCATGTGGGCCGGCATCTGGCTACGCGCATCTGTGCGCTGGCGAAACAGGCCGGCTATCGGCGCATGCGCCTCGACACGCTGCCGACGATGCAGGCCGCGCTCGGACTCTATGCGTCGCTCGGCTTCGAACCGATCGACGCTTACGTGTTCAATCCGATTCCCGGCGCGATCTTTCTCGAATGCGATCTGACGAAGCAGCACGAGCAATCGGCGTAGCCGGCGCCATCGCGCACACCGGTTCTGCTCAGCGCGCAACATGAATGAGGTTAGCGCCGCCGTGGATGGCGTGGCCCGCGGGCAGGCATGCGCTCATCGCGCCGCCCTGCCCGCTCAGACCGCGCACGATCACGTCCGCCGATTGGCAGTCGCGCCGCGCGAGTTCCGCGAGATCGAGCAACGCGGCGTATCGCGCGGAACAGTCCTGCGATGCCGCGTCGAAGCGGTGGCCCGCGACATCGGCCGCCGATGCGACCCAGGTGTCGATGGCCGGCAGCGCCGCCACCACGAGCATCGCCAGTGCGGATACGGTGCAGATGGCGCGTATCGACGACACCCCGGTTCGCGCCCGACACCTCGCGGTTTCTCGCCCGGCACACGTTGCATCGCTCGCGACCTCATACGCCGCCTCGCATTTCCTGGCACGCCGGAAGCGCATGAATCCACCGCATCTGATGATTCGCATCGCCACGTCCGTCACACGCATCACGCCCAGTGCGCCGGCACCCAGACACGCCCGACCCAGTGGCCCGGCACCCACACGGCCGCACGCCGCACCGGCGCGACGTATACGGGACGCGGCGCGACATAGTAGACGGCACGCGGCGCGGGCCGCGCCACATAGACGACCGGGGGCGGCGGCACATAAGCCAGCGGCGGCGTCACCACTACGGGCTTCGGCGGCACATACACGACCGGCGGCGGCACGACGGCCGGTGCCGTCGCCACGACCACCGGGTTCGGCGCCACATACGCGACCGGCGCCGCAGCGACCACCGGGTTCGGCGCGACGACCACGGCCGCGCCGCCCACCGTCGTGCTGCTGACTGTCGCGCTGCCGGCCGTCGCACCGCCCGCGACCACGACGCCGCCCGTGACCACGGTCCCGCTCGACGTCACCGTGCTGCCGTGCGTGCCGGTCACGCTCGTCGACGTCGTCACGACACCCGGCGCGACGCGCGTCGCCGTGCCCGAGTGATAGACGCTGCCGTTATCGGGGCCCGTCACCGTACCGGAGCGCGAGCAGGTCGAGCCCGCGCAATTCGTCGCGGCCGAATGGTCGTAGGTATTGCCGTTCGCCCCCGTCACCGTACCCGACGACGAATACTGGCCCGGCCCGTTGCGCGTAACGTCGCCGGACGTGGTGGCCGTCTTGCCGTCCGGTCCGGTCAGCGTGCCGGTGTGCGCGCAGGTGCCGCCCGCGCAGCTGGTATCGCCCGAGTGCTGCACCGAGTTGCCGTAGCGCCCGGTCGCCGTGCCCGAATTCGAGAACTGGCCGGGCGCCGTGCGCGTCACCGTGCCGGTGTTGCTCGCGAAGCCGCCGTACGGACCGGCGACGCCGCCCGCGTGCGAACAGCTGCCGCCGCCACACGAACCATAATGCGCGCCGTTATAGACCCCGTGCGACGTGTAGGCCGTGCCATGCCCCGACCATGCGAACGCCGAGGCGCTGCCGAACTCGAAGACGGCAGCGGCCGCGCCGAGCAGGAATGTGCGCAGCACGCGGCGCATCGATGCGCCAGCCGGCGCGGCAACGGAAGCGAGGTCGGCGCGCTGCGCGCCCGTCTGAATTGAAGCTGCGAATAAACGATTTTTCACGAGATGTCCTTACTGGATTCGGGCCACTTGCGTCACTGCCGCGTGGCGACGAACGGACTATAGAAGGACATGCCGGGTAAATCATCGGCGAAGATATGTCGCGCCGTGTCACCGCGGCGATGCCCCGCCGCACAAGGACTGGCGGGCGTTTCGCGGCGCGCGCGACATATTTCGACATAGTTTGCGTCGCCTCTTCGGGGCGCTCACTGCCCGAGCGGCGTCACCTGCACGGCCGCCGCCGAGACGAACACCGCGTACAGCGTATCGCCGACCTTCACGTCTTATCGGCGGCCGTGTGGATGGCTCGATCACGTGATCTCGCGCCAAAAGAAACAGCCCCATCGCCAAAGCGAGGGGGCTGTCGCCAAAACCACCGTGGTCATCGAAGCGCGAGCGGCCGGGGCTGGCCGTGGCCGAGCGCGCGCCGCGCTACCCGCGTTCGGTCATCACACGCGTTCGATCGCGATTGCGATACCCTGGCCGACGCCGATACACATCGTGCACAGCGCGAAGCGGCCTTGCGTGCGTTGCAGCTGATACGTCGCGGTCGTGACCAGACGCGCGCCGCTCATGCCGAGCGGGTGGCCCAGCGCGATCGCGCCGCCGTTCGGGTTCACGCGGGGATCGTCGTCGGCGACGCCGAGCGCGCGCAGCACCGCGATGCCTTGCGAGGCGAACGCTTCGTTCAGTTCGATCACGTCGAACTGGTCGATCGTCATGCCGAGGCGCGCGAGCAGTTTCTGCGTGACGGGCGCCGGGCCGATGCCCATCACGCGCGGCTCGACGCCGGCGGTAGCGACGCCGAGCACGCGGGCGCGCGGCGTGAGGCCGAAGCGCTTCGCGGTTTCCGCGTTGGCGAGCAGCAGCGCGGCCGCGCCGTCGTTCACGCCCGAGGCGTTACCGGCCGTGACCGTGCCGTCCGGACGCACGACGCCCTTCAGCCTGGCGAGCGTTTCGAGGCTCGTTTCGCGCGGATGCTCGTCCTGCAGCACCGTGATCGGATCGCCCTTCTTCTGCGCGATCGTCACGCCGACGATTTCCTGCGCGAGCGTGCCGTCCTTCTGCGCGCGAGCCGCCTTCTGCTGGCTGCGCAGCGCGAACGCGTCCTGGTCGGCGCGGCTGATGTTGTAGTCCGTCGCGACGTTTTCGCCGGTTTCCGGCATCGAGTCGACGCCGTACAGCTTCTTCATCAGCGGATTGACGAAGCGCCAGCCGATCGTCGTGTCGTGGATCTCGTTCTGACGCGTGAACGCGCTGGTCGCCTTGGGCATCACGAACGGCGCGCGGCTCATGCTTTCGACGCCGCCCGCCACCATCAGCGCGGCCTCGCCCGACTTGATCGCGCGCGCGGCGATACCGATCGCGTCCATGCCCGAACCGCACAGACGGTTGACCGTCGAGCCCGGCACGTCCTTCGGCAGGCCTGCGAGCAGCAGCGACATGCGCGCGACGTTGCGGTTGTCGTCGCCGGCCTGGTTCGCACAGCCGTAGATCACGTCGTCGATGGCGCTCCAGTCGACGTTCGGGTTACGCTCCATCAGCGCCTTGAGCGGCACCGCGCCGAGGTCGTCGGCGCGCACCGACGACAGCGAACCCGCATAGCGGCCAATGGGGGTGCGAATCGCGTCGCACAGGAATGCTTCGGTCATGTGATGTCTCCAGTTGAGATGCTACGTGCGCCGCGCGCCGGTTTTCCGTGGATGACGCGAGCCCGATGCATCAGCACATCGACGCATCGGCCCGGCGGCCCTCACGGCAAATGGCGGCAAGCTGCGGGACGCCGCAGGAAAGCGGCGGCGCGGCGGTCACCACGGGCGGTCGCCACCTCAAGGCAGCTTAGCGCAGGATCGTGAACGATGGGCTTGGAATCGACGACAGTTGCCGCAACCGCGGCGTGCCTCGGCGTGGTTTCCTCACCCGGCCTTATGTTCTATATACGAACACAAGGTCATATATCGAACAAACAGGCTCGATGATAGGCGCGTGCGCGAAACCGTGTCAAGCACGGACGAAGCCGTGCCAGCGGATACCAGGGAATACGCGCAGGGAGTGGTTCTCAACCGGTCTTCAATGCAAGCCGATTCCTTGAGGAGTCGGCGGCACTGAAGAACGATCAGGTAAACGGCAGAACGAGAGGCAAAACGAACGATGAATCGCGACGCTCAACGCGCCGCGTCGAGATAAGGCCGCAGCCATCCGAGCCCCGCCGAGGTCGCCGCGCGCGGCCGGTATTCGCAGCCGATATAGCCATCGTAGCCGAGCGAATCGATCAGATCGAACAGGTATGGATAGTTCAGCTCGCCGATGTCGGGTTCGTGGCGCTCGGGCACGCCCGCGATCTGGATATGGCCGATGCCGGCCCTATCGCGCTTGAGCTTCATCGCCAGATCGCCCTCGACGATCTGGCAGTGATAGCAGTCGAACTGCACCTTCAGATTCGCCGCGCCGACTTCGGCGCAGATCGCCTGCGCGTCGTCCTGGCGATTGAGGAAATAGCCCGGCATGTCGCGCGCATTGATCGGCTCGATGACGATCATGATCTGCTCGGCTTGCGCGGTCTGCGCGGCGTAGGCGAGATTCTTCAGATACACGTCGCGCAGTTTTTCGCGCGGCTGGTCCTGCGGCACGAGGCCCGCCATCACGTGCAGCTTGCGGTTGCCGAGCACGCGCGCGTAGTCGAGCGCGGTGTCGATGCTGCGGCGGAATTCGTCCTCGCGGCCCGGCAGGATCGCGATGCCGCGCTCGCCGCCGTTCCAGTCTCCCGGCGGCGCATTGAAGAGCGCCTGCGTGAGGCCGTGCGCATCGAGTTGCGCTTGCAGTTCGTCGGCGCGAAAGTCGTACGGAAACAGAAACTCGACCGCTTTGAAACCGTCGCGCGCGGCGGCGGCGAAACGGTCGAGAAAAGCGTGCTCGTTGTACATCATGGTCAGATTGGCGGCGAAGCGAGGCATGGCGACAACTCCTTGAAAACAGTGTGTAGGGCGCGCGATGCATGCGCTGAGCACGCGTGCGCCGATAAAAATAAACGAACGGACGGGAACGTCGACGGCAACGCAGGGTGCCGACTTCGCGGAGCCGAGCGGCGCGGCACATGCGTCTGAGCGAGACGCAAGCTATACCCGCACAATCAGCACCCGCGCCGCCTTACCAGCGCGCGCCGAACACCGCGCGCAGTTCTTCGAGCGCGGCTTCTTCGAGCGGCGCGGGACGCGGCTGCGTCATCAGCCACAGGCGCGCGGTCTCCTCGAGTTCTTCGAGCGCATACGACGCATGCGCGACCGAGCGCTCCCACACCACCGGCCCCAATCGGTCGAGCAACACCGCGCGCACGCTGTCGGCGAGCGCGGCGATCTGCGCGGCCACGTGCGGATCGCCGGGGCGGCGGTAACGGATCAGCGGGACGTGTCCCACTTTCATCACGTAGTACGGCGTGATCGGCGGCAGCACGTCGGTCTCGCTCCAGACGCCCGCGAGCGTCAGCGCGACGAGATGCGTCGAATGCGTATGGACGATGCCGCGCGCTTCGCGATTGCGCGCATAGATGCCTTGATGCAGCGCGAGCGTTTTCGACGGCTTGCCGCCCGACACCGCGCGCCCGTCGACGTCGACCTTCGCGATATCGGCAGGGTCGAGCCGGCCGAGGCACGCATCGGTCGGCGTGATGAGCCAGCCGTCGTCGAGCCGCGCGCTGATGTTGCCGGCGGTGCCGACCGTATAGCCGCGCTGGTAGAGGCTCGCGCCGCAGGCGCAGATTTCCTCGCGCACGCGCGCTTCGTCAGTCGTGTGGAGTGCGGGGGTGGATACAGGTGCAGCGGTCATTGTGGGGTTCCATCCAGATGGCGTAACGCCTTGTCGAAGAAATCGGTCATGGGCTAACTCATCCCCGCCTCAGCCAGCCGGCGCGCCGCGTTATACAGATGCGTCTGCGCAGCCTCGCGCGCCGCCTGCGGATCACGCGCGCGGATCGCGGCGGCAATCGCCGCATGCTCGTCGCGCACCTGCCGCGAGAAATCTTCGCGCAGCGCCTCGTTGCGGCGCGTGACGACCACGCCCGCTTCGAGGTATTGATTGAGGAACGTCAGCGTCTTGAGGAAATACGGATTGCCGGTGGCCGCCGCGATCGCGCGATGAAACGCGACGTCTTCGGCGACGCCGTCGTCGCCCTCGGCCACCGCCTCGTCGATGCGCGCGAGCGCCGCCTCGATCGACGCCATCTCGGCGTCGCCGCACCGCAGCGCGGCTTCGGCGGCGACCTCGGCCTCGATCGCGCGGCGCAGCGCGAGAATCTGCACGACCGAGCCCGGCTCGGCCGCTTCGGCGTAGTCGATGCGCAGCGGCCGGATCGCGCCGTGCCCGGCGACGAACACGCCGCTGCCCTGGCGCGGCTCGACCACGCCCTCGTTCTTCAGCCGCGAAATCGCCTCGCGGATCACCGTGCGGCTCACGCCGAACTGCTGCGCGAGCACGGCCTCGGTCGGCAGCTTGCCGCCGCGCACGAAAGCGCCTTTGTCGATCTGCACGAGCAGTTGCTGCGCGACCGTGTCGCTCAACGCCCGCGCGGGAATCTTGTCGAACATGAGGTATCGGATGGCTGTGGATGAGCCGAATTAGTCAGGTTATCGGGTCATCATACAAATTTCACGCGTTCAGCCCTATCCACGCAAACCCTGGCATTTTTGAGAGAACGCGCGTCATTTGGCGAAACAGAAGGCTTAAGCTATCGTCACGCCTTTGCGCCACAATGCGCGGCATCGAATGGCGCACGCCCGCGCGCCTTCATGCGCATCTTTCCGAACGCACTTTTCAAGGCCCATGAGCAAAGCCCTGCCGTCGTCTTCCGCCGTTCCCGCCCACGCCGAGCCGGCCCCGGAGAAACCGGGCGACTCGTACGTGCAGTCGTTCGCGCGCGGTCTCGCGGTGATCCGCGCGTTCGACGCGACGCGCCCCGAGCAGACGCTCACCGACGTCGCCGCCGCGACCGGCCTCACGCGCGCGGGCGCGCGCCGGATTCTGCTGACGCTGCAGACGCTCGGCTACGTGGAAGCCGACGGCCGCCTGTTCCGCCTGACGCCGAAGATTCTCGACCTTGGCTTCGCCTACCTCACGTCGATGCCGTTCTGGAATCTCGCGGAACCGGTCATGGAAAATCTGTCGTCGCAGGTTCACGAAAGCTGCTCGGCGGCCGTGCTCGATCGCACCGAGATCGTCTACGTGTTGCGCGTGCCGACGCACAAGATCATGACGATCAACCTCTCGATCGGCAGCCGCCTGCCTGCGTATTGCACGTCGATGGGCCGCGTGCTGCTCGCCGCGCTCGACGACGACGAGCTCGACGCCACGCTGAACTCGGCGCCGCTCTACGCGCACACGCCGCGCACGGTCACCGACAAGGAAGAGCTGAAGAAGCTGATCGCGCAGGTGCGCCGCCAGGGCTGGGCGATCGTCGATCAGGAACTCGAAGGCGGACTGATTTCGCTGTCCGCGCCGATCCGCAACCGCCAGGGGCGCGTGATCGCGGCGCTGAACATCAGCGGCAACGCGCAGCGCAATTCGGCGCGGCAAATGGTGAAAGCGTTTCTCGAACCGCTGCAGCAGGCCGCGCAGACGGTGTCGGATATGGTGGCGCGGCGCGGTTGAGGCGTGCGCTCAAGGGCTGCGCTTAAAAAACGCGCCTGAAGAACGCCCTTAAAGAACGCTCCCACGGAACGCCCCTAAGGCGCGCAGATCACCGCGCGGCCGGCGGACGCGGCAACGGGCGCGAGGCAGCGCCCCTGCCTCGCCCGATCGTTCAATCGCCTAGCCGCCCAATCGCCCAATCACTCACTGCGCGAGATAACGCTCCACGAGCCGCGTCCAGAACGCCGCGCCGATCGGCAGGTTATGGTCGTTGAAGTCGTAATGCGGGTTGTGCACCATGCAGCCGTCCTCGCCGACGCCGTTGCCGATGCGCAGGAACGTGCCCGGCCGCTGCTGCAGCATGAACGCGAAGTCCTCGCTGCCCATCAGGATATCGGTCTGCTCGACCACCTTGTCGTCGCCGACCAGTTCGCGCGCAACCTGCACCGCGAAATCCGTTTCGGCCTCCGTATTGACGACGACCGGATAGCCCTCGATGTACTCGACATACGCCTTGCCGCCGTAGCTCGCGGCCTGCGACTCGGCCAGTTCGGTGATGCGCCTCTTCAGCAACGCGCGTACCTCGGGGCTGAACGAGCGCACGCTCAGCTCGAGCCGCGCGCTGCTCGAAATCACGTTGTTCGCGGTGCCCGCGTGCATCGAGCCGATCGTCACCACGGCGGGCTGCGCCGGATCGACGTTGCGCGCGACGATGGTCTGCAAGGCCATCACGATGCTCGCGGCCACCACGACCGGATCGACGGTCAGATGCGGACGCGCCGCATGGCCGCCGACGCCCTCGATCGTGATGATCGCCTTGTCGCCCGCCGACATGAACGGCCCCTTGCGGAACAGCAGCATGCCCGGCTCCGCGCCCGGATGGTTATGCAGGCCGAACACGGCGTCGCACGGGAAGCGCTCGAACAGGCCGTCCTTGATCATCTTCAGCGCGCCGCTGTCGATGCCGCTTTCCTCGGCCGGCTGGAAGTACAGATGCACGGTGCCCGAGAAATTGCGCGTGGCCGCGAGCCGTTGCGCGGCGCCGAGCAGGATCGTCGTGTGGCCGTCGTGGCCGCATGCGTGCATCTTGCCGTGCGTCGCGCTCGCGTAGGGCAAGCCGGTCTGCTCAAGAATCGGCAGCGCGTCCATGTCCGCGCGAATGCCGATGCGGCGCGCGCCGTCGCCCACTGTCAGCGTGCCGACCACGCCGGTCTTGCCGACCCCGCGCGTGACCTGCCAGCCCCATTGTTCGAGCCTCCCGGCCACGAGTTCGGCGGTCTGCACTTCCTCGTAGGCGAGTTCGGGATGGCGGTGAATGTGATGGCGAATTTCGCGCAGGCTCGCGACGGCGGGTTCCAGATCGGATACTTCGGTCAGACGCGGGGTCTCGTTCATTATCGTATTGCTCCATGAATTCGGGCCAGGCCGGCCAGGCGAGTCGGCAACGGAAATGGCCCAACGTACCGCAAAAATGGCCGCATAGGGTAACGCACGCGCTACAGGTTCGCATGCTCCCTCAGCACCGCGATCAACGCATGGCCGGCGTCTTCGAGCGCGCCGGAGTTGTCGATCGTCGTGCAACGCACGCCGTCGGGCAGCGAAAACGGCGCGCGCCGCGCGAGCCGCGCCGCGACCTGCTCGGCCGATTCGCGCGCCCGCGCGCCGAGCCGCGCTTCGAGAATATGTGCAGCCGCGTCGACGTGGACCACTTCCGCCTGCGGATAACGCGCGAGCGCATGCTGCACATACTGCCGCGAACCGTTGACGACCACCGTGCAGCCGCGCGCGAGCCACGCATCGAGTTCGATGCCGATGCCGTAGCGCAGCGAATGGCTCGACCATTCGAGCGCGAACAGCCCCAGCACCGAACGCGCGGCGAATTCCTCGACGCTCAGCGCGACATGCACTTCGCCATGGCCGCTCGGCCGCGTGATGTAGCGATGCGCGAACACGATCGGCTCGCCCATCAGATGCTCGCGCGCGAAGCCGAGCAGCGAGTCCTTGCCCGCGCCCGACGGCCCCATCACATAGATCAGACGCCCGTTCATCGCCGCGTCACCTGCGGGACCGCGCCGTCGTTCGGCCCGTCGGCGCGAAACGGCAAACGCTGCCACAACACGAACGGCTCGCCCGGCGCCGGCTCGACGAACAGCGCGGCGTGATCGACGCTCAACGGGCCGAGCGCGGGCACACGCTGCCGCCACCAGGCGAGCAGCGCCGCGCGCTCGCCGGCATCGTCGAGCGAATTCGACAGCGTCATATGGAAACGGAATTCGTCGAACACGTAGGGATAGCCCCATTGCAACAGCAGGCTGCGTTGTCGCTCGCTCAGCGGCGCGGCGAGGCGGCGCGCGAGATCGGCCTCGGACGGTTGCGCGCGCAGCGTATCGAGCGCTTGCAGCGCGCTCGCCGCGACGTCGCGTATGCGGGCGTCGCCATGCTCATCGGCGGGACGCAGCGCGACGAAATCGCCGAGCGTCGCGGCTTCCACCGGCAGGTCGAACGCGTGTTGCGTGAGCGCCCACGTGCGCGCTGTGGCGAGCACGTCGTCCGGCGCGAGGCCGGGCGCGAGACGAAACGGCGCGACCAGCGTGCCGTGCCAACCATAGCGGCGCGGCGCTTCGGTCAACTCCGCAAGCGCACGCGCGAGGCTCGCCGGCTGCGGCGCCGCGCAATGCTCGCCGCTTTGCGCGTCGCGCCCGAGCCATGCCGAGCCGGCCTGCCACCATGCCGACTCCCGCGCGGGCGCGTAGTACACCGCGAAGCGCGTCCGCACGTCCCATGCCGCGGCCGCTGCCGTGGCCGATGCAGTGCCGCTCACAGGTCGTGCTCCACGTACAGTTGCACGCGGTCCGCCGCGAAATGCGTGAAGCCGTATTTGATCGGCGTGCCTTGCAGGTCGACGTCGACGTTTTCGACCCACAGCACCGGCTGCTGCCGGTTGATGTTCAGACGCCGCGCGACTTCCGGCTCGGGCAGCACGCTGCCGATGCGGCTCCACTTGCGCAGATAATCGCTCACGCCGAATTCGGCGAGCGCCTTCGTCACGCCGCCGACGCGCTGCGCGACTTCCGGCAGATCGGCGAAACGCGTGGCCGGATACCAGCTGCGCGCGAACGTGAGCGGCACGCCATCGGACTCGTTCAGCGATTCGATGCGATACACCGCCGCGCCGGCGCGCAGGCCCAGCGCCTTCGCGACGCCGGCCTCGGCCTTCACGCGCGTGGCCGCCAGCATCGTGCCGGCCGGCGCGTGATGCTGCTGGCGCAGGTTCTCGGTGAAGCGCGTGCGGCGGCCGATCGTATAGTCGATCGCGCCCGGCTGCACGAACGTGCCGCGGCCCTGCTCGACGCTGACGAGGCCGAGCGCGGCGAGGCCGAGCATCGCGCGGCGCACGGTGTGGCGGTTGACGTCGAAGCGCCTGGCGAGTTCGCCCTCGCTCGGCAGGCGCCCTTCCTCGCCGAAACCGCTGGCCGCGATCTCGGCGGCCAGAATCTGTTCGATCTGCCTCCAGACGGCCACGCCCGCGCCGCGCTCGAGCATCGTGGCCGGTGTCGCGCTGTCGTTCGATGTCATGGTGCTGTCATTCCCCTAGGTTCAAATGATCGCCGTGAGGTGCATTGTAGTGCGCGAGCCATGATGGAAATATGAAAACGTGCCTGCGTACAACGAATCCTTCAATTGCGCCTTTAAACGTCTAGACGTTTAGATGAATAGATGCTCAAATGTCCACTCGATGGATCGACAGGAAACCCGATGAGCGCCACTTCCCTTTCGCCCGGCATGCCGTCTTCCGCCGCGTCGCCGGCGCGGCGCGCGTGGATGGCCGTGCTGGCCCGCACGCCGCGCGCCGATCTCGAGGCCACGCTCGCGCAGGTGCTGCAAGAGCTTCCCCAGCCCGTCTACGACTGGCTGCGCCCGCCTGAAATCGGCCTTGCGATGGTGCGCGGGCGCGTCGGCGGCAGCGGCGATCCGTTCAATCTCGGCGAAGCAACGGTCACGCGCGCCACGCTGCGCCTGCGTGCCGATGGCGCGGCCCCGGCAATCGTCGGCGTGGCCTGTCATCTGGGACGCGACCGCCGCCGCGCCGAACTCGCCGCGCTCGCCGACGCGCTGCTGCAAATGCCGGAGCATCACGACGCGATGCAGCGCCGGCTGATCGGGCCGTTGGCCGCCCAACAGCAGGCACGCCGCGCACGCCGGCAGCAGGACGCCGACTCCACGCGCGTCGAATTCTTCACGATGGTCCGGGGCGACTGATGGAAACCTCACCGATTGCATTGTCCACGCTGACCCCGGGTTTCGCCGATCCGGTCCACGACACCCAGGCGGTGTTTCGCACGCTGCTCGATGCGCTGTCGCGGCCGGGCACGCCTGGCGTCGTCGGCGACCGCCTGCCTGGATCGAGCGAAGCACACGAAACGCACGACTCGCACGAAGCGCGTGCCGAGCCTGCCGCGTTCGCCGCGCTGCTCACGTTGTGCGACTACGCGACGCCGATCTGGCTCGCCCAAGCCGATACCGCGCTCGCTTCCGCGCTGCGCTTTCATACCGGCGCGCCGCTCGTCGAGACGCCCGCTGAAGCCGCGTTCGCCTATATCCACGATGCCGACGCCTTGCCGCCGCTCGACAGCTTCGCGCTCGGCAACGCCGAGTCGCCCGAGCAATCGGCCACGCTGCTGATCCGCGTCGCGTCGCTGACGGGCGGCGCACCGGTCGTGCTGCGCGGCCCCGGCATTCGCGAGACCGCGACGATTGCGCCGGCCGGCCTGCCCGCGCAGTTCTGGCGCGAACGCGCGGCGCTCGCCCCGCTCTTTCCGTGCGGCATCGACTGTTATCTGGTTAGCGGCACGCGCCTCGTCGGCCTGCCGCGCACAACTGAAGCGAAGGTGAACTGATGTACGTTGCCGTCAAGGGTGGAGAACGCGCGATCGAAGCATCGTGGCGCAGGCTCGACAAGGCGCGCCGCGGCGATACGCGCATCGCCGAACTCAGCGTCGCGCAGATTCGCGAGCAGTTGCGTCTCGCGGTCGCGCGCGTGATGACAGAAGGCTCGGTCTACGACGAAGAACTCGCGGCGCTCGCGATCAAGCAGGCCGCCGGCGATCTCGTCGAAGCGATCTTCCTGCTGCGCGCCTATCGCACCACGTTGCCGCGTTTCGGCTATACGCGTGCGATCGATACCGAAGCGATGCAGGTCGAGCGCCGCATTTCGGCGACCTTCAAGGACGTGCCGGGCGGCCAGCTGCTCGGCGCGACTTACGATTACACGCAGCGTCTGCTCGATTTCGCGTTGCTCGCCGAGGGTCATGACGAAGGCAAGCATGACGCAGACGACATGGCGCACGGCAGCGCATCGGGTTCGGACGAAGCATCGACGCAGCAGCCGGCCGGCGAGCCCATGCCGCGCGTCGTCGCGCTGCTCGACAAGGAAGGGCTGATCGAGCAGGAACGTCCGTCGCCCGACGGCGCGGAACCCGGCGATCTGTCGCGCGAGCCGCTCGCGTTTCCGGCGAGCCGCGCGACGCGTCTGCAGAATCTCGCGCGCGGCGACGAAGGCTTTCTGCTCGCGATGGGTTATGCGACGCAGCGCGGCTACGCGCACTCGCATCCGTTCGCGGGCGAGATCCGCTTCGGCACGATCGCGGTCGAAATGGAACTCGACGAACTCGGCGCGGCGGTCGAGATCGGCGACCTCGACATCACCGAATGCCAGATGATCAACCAGTTCGCGGGCAGCGGCTCGGTGCCGCCCGCGTTCACGCAGGGCTATGGCCTCGCGTTCGGTCACTCGGAGCGCAAGGCGATGGCGATGGCACTCGTCGATCGCGCGCTGCGTGCCGAGGAACTCGGCGAAACGCTCGCCTCGCCGACGCAGGACATCGAGTTCATGCTCTCGCATAGCGATAACGTGGAAGCGTCGGGCTTCGTGCAGCATCTGAAGCTGCCGCATTACGTCGACTTCCAGTCCGAACTGGAACTGGTGCGCAAGCTGCGCGCGCAACATCGCGCTCTGGGCGAAAACGCGTCAAACCACGACGCGGCAACCGGGGCCCACCCCGCCACCGACAGGGAGCAAGCAGCATGAACGCGCCGGATACCGCTCTTTCGAACACCGCCGCCACGGGCACCTCGCACGACAGCGCTGCGCACGGCTACAACTTCGCGTATCTCGACGAGCAGACCAAGCGCATGCTGCGCCGCGCGCTGCTCAAGGCCGTCGCGGTGCCGGGCTACCAGGTGCCGTTCGCCTCGCGTGAAATGCCGCTGCCGTTCGGCTGGGGCACGGGCGGCATTCAGGTGACGGCCGCGATCATCGGCAAGGCAGACACGCTGAAGGTCATCGATCAGGGCTCCGACGAAACCACCAACGCGGTCAACATCCGCCGCTTCTTCGCCCGCACGACCGGCGTCGCGACCACGCGCCGCACGGCCGAGGCGACGATCGTCCAGACCCGCCACCGGATTCCCGAAACGCCGCTGACCGAGAAGCAGATTCTGGTCTACCAGGTGCCGATGCCCGAGCCGCTGTACCGGCTCGAACCGCGCGTCGCCGAATGCAAGAAGCTGCATGCGCTGGCCGATTACGGCCTCATCAGCGTGAAGCTCTACGAGGACATCGTGCATCACGGCAGCATCGCGACGACCTACGACTATCCGGTGATCGTCAATCATCGCTATCTGACCTCGCCCTCGCCGATTCCGAAGTTCGACAATCCGAAGATGCATATGAACCCCGCGCTGCAACTGTTCGGCGCGGGCCGCGAACGGCGCATTCATGCGATTCCGCCCTATACGCCGGTGCGCAGCCTCGACTTCGACGATCATCCGTTCGAGGTGCAGAAGTGGCAGCATGCCTGCGCGCTGTGCGGATCGAAGGAGAGCTTTCTCGACGAGATGATCGTCGACGATGCGGGCACGCGCATGTTCGTCTGCTCCGATAGCGATTACTGTCACGAGCGGCGCGGCGACGGCGATATCGAATCGCCGGCCCCGCTGCTGCCCACCGCGCGCCAGGGAGAATCCGCATGACGCCGCTTCTGAGCGCCCGCGCGCTGACCAAACAATACGGCGGCCGCAACGGTTGCCGCAACGTGAGCTTCGATCTCTATCCGGGCGAGGTGCTGTGCATCGTCGGCGAATCGGGCTCGGGCAAGACCACGCTGCTCAACACGCTGGCGCTGAAAACCGAGGCCGATAGCGGCTCGCTTCACTACACCGCGACGCATGGCGACACGCTCGACCTGCGCGCGCTCTCCGAGCCGCGCCGCCGGTTGCTGATGCGCACCGAGTGGGGCTTCGTGCAGCAGAATCCGCGCGATGGCCTGCGCAGCGGCGTGTCGGCCGGCGCGAATATCGGCGAGCCGCTGATGGCGGTCGGCGCGCGCCACTACGGCGAGATTCGCCGCGCCGCGACGCAGTGGATGGAGCGCGTCGAACTCGACGCGACGCGCATCGACGAATTCCCCGCCGCGTTTTCGGGCGGCATGCAGCAGCGTTTGCAGATCGCGCGCAATCTCGTCACCGGTCCGCGCCTCGTCTTCATGGACGAACCGACCGCCGGGCTCGACGTGTCCGTGCAGGCGCGTCTGCTCGATCTGCTGCGCACGTTGACGTCGACGCTGCATCTGTCGGTGCTGATCGTCACGCACGATATCGGCGTGGCGCGTCTGCTCGCGCATCGGCTGATGGTCATGCAGGCGGGTGAAGTCGTCGAGGCGGGCCTGACCGATCAGGTGCTCGACGATCCGCAGCATCCGTATACGCAAACGCTGGTTTCCTCGGTTCTGCCGGTTTGAGGCTCACGATGCAATCCATTGAAGCAGACCTGCAAGCAGGCAACGCGGCGCGCAGCAGCGCCCCGGCTTTCGCCGCCCGCCCCGCGCTGATGCTGCGCGCGACCGGCATCGGCAAGACCTTTACGCTGCACGGCCAGGGCGGCGTGCAGATCGAAGCGCTCGCGGACGTGTCGCTCGACGTCGAACGCGGCGAATGCGTGGTGCTGGTCGGGCCCTCGGGCGCGGGCAAGAGCACGCTGCTGCGTTGTCTGTACGGCAACTATCTTGCGAGCACCGGCTCGATCGAGATTCGCGACATGACCGATCAGGGCCGGCCCGTGTCGATCGTCGGCGCCGAACCGCGCGACGTGCTGCGTCTGCGCCGCGGCGTGGTCGGCTACGTGAGCCAGTTCCTGCGCGTGATTCCGCGCGTGCCGACGCTCGCGCTCGTCGCCGAGCCGCTGGTGTCGCGCGGCGTCGCCGAAGACGAAGCCCGCGCGCGCGCCGCCCGCCTGCTCGCGCGGCTGAACGTGCCCGAGCGGCTCTGGACGCTGGCGCCCGCCACCTTTTCGGGCGGCGAACAGCAGCGCGTGAACATTGCGCGCGGCCTGATCGCGGAGCATCCGCTATTGCTGCTCGACGAGCCGACCGCCTCGCTCGATGCGGAAAACCGCGACGTGGTGGCCGATCTGATCGTCGAGGCACGCGAGCGCGGCGCGGCGATCGTCGGTATCTTTCATGACGAAGAGACGCGCAGCAAGGTCGCGACGCGCCGCCTGGAACTACAGCCGCCGCGGCGCCACGCCGTACTTGAGATCGCATGACAGGAAGCAGTGGCAGACTGCCAGGCACTACCCCTTCAGGCCCGACTGACTACGGAGCAAGTCGATGTTGATCAGGAACGCTCGCGTCGTGACGCGAGACGAAGTATTCACCGGCGTGGTGCGCGTCGAAGACGGCATGATTCGCGACGTCGAGCGCGGCGCGAGTTCGGCGCGCGAGGCCGAGGACTGGGACGGCGACTATCTGCTGCCCGGTCTGATCGAGCTGCATACCGACAATCTGGAGAAGCATCTCGTGCCGCGGCCGGGTGTCGAGTGGAATACCGACGCCGCCTTCGTGATTCACGACGCACAGGTCGCGGCCGCCGGCATCACGACCGTGTTCGACGCGCTCGCGATCGGCTCGCGCTTTAACGTCGGCGTGCGCGGCCGCGATCTGCAGACGAAATGCGCCGACTCGCTGCTGCGGCTCGCCGCGCACCGGCTGCTGCGCGCCGAACACTTTCTGCATCTGCGCTGCGAGATCGCGACCGCCGACGTCATCGACATTTTCGATTCGTTGTGCGCCCATCCGCTGCTGCGGCTCGCCTCGGTGATGGATCACACGCCGGGCCAGCGGCAATGGCACGACCGCGAGCAATGGCGCCGCTACCAGGAGCGCAACGGCAAGATGAGCGACGAGCGCGTCGCGACCGCGCTCGCCGAACTGGAAGTCGAACAGGAGCGTTATGCGGATACGCATCGCCACGAACTCGTCACGCGTTGCAAAACGCTCGGCATTCCGGTCGCGAGCCACGACGACACGCTGATCGAGCACGTCGAACAGGCCAAGGCCGAGGGCATCGTGCTCGCCGAATTCCCGACCACGCGCATTGCCGCGCAAGCCGCGCGCGAGCATGGCATCGCGACGATCATGGGCGCGCCGAACATCGTGCGCGGCGGCTCGCATTCGGGCAACGTGTCGGCGCTCGAGCTTGCACGCGCGGACCTGCTCGACATTCTCTCGTCCGATTACGTGCCGTCGAGCCTGCTGAGCGCCGTGTTCGAACTCGTCGACAAGGCGGACTGGACACTGCCGCGCGCCATGCAGACGGTCTCCGCCGAGCCGGCGCGCGCCGCCTGCCTCACCGACCGCGGCGCGATCGAGCCGGGCCTGCGCGCGGACTTCGTGCGCGTGACGATGCTCAACAAGTTGCCGGTGCCGCGCGCGACTTACCGGGGCGGCGTGCGGATCGTGTGAGGCAATCCGCAAGATCGGGGCGAAAGCGCCTCGAACCACCAACTCCTCCCGCTCCCGATCGCACCTTCTACCGCGCTTTTTACTGCGCTTCCGCCGGATCCTCCGCGGCATTCTCGTCCGCCCGCGCCGGCGCGGGTCCGTTCTTCGCGGCCGTCCCGGCCTGCTCGTCGAGCAGGTCACGGTAACGCAAATACGCGCAACGTCCGCCCGATTTCGCCGCGTACATCGCCGCGTCGGCATTCAGCAGCAGTTCCTCGGCATTGCCGCTGTCGTGCGGAAATTCGCTGATGCCGATACTCGCGCCGACCGTCATGCCGTGGCCGTCGATCACGAGCGTTTCGTTCAGCGCGTCCATGATGCGCGCGGCGATCTCGGTCGTGACGTCCGCCGCGCGCTGCCCCTCGATCAGCACGATGAATTCGTCGCCGCCCAGACGCGCGACGACATCGTCGGCACACAGCACGCCCTTGAGTCGCCCCGCCACCGCAGCCAGCACCTTGTCGCCGACCGAGTGGCCGAACTGGTCGTTGATCGGCTTGAAGCGGTCGAGATCGACGAACAGCACGGCCAGCCCCGCGCCTTGCTGCTTCGCGGCCTCAAGCGCGCTTTCGAGCTTCTGCATGAACAGCATGCGGTTCGGCAAACCGGTCAGCACGTCGTGCGTCGCGAGATGCGCAAGCTCGCTCTGCTTGCTGTGCAACGCATCCATCTGCGCGCGGATTTCGCGGCGCAAATGGTCGAAGCAGCGCGCAAGCACGCCGATTTCGTCGGTGCGCTTGAGCGGCAGCGGATTCATCGCGTGCTCGGCGAACAGGTGCGTCGCCGCCTGCGCGAGCAGATGCAAAGGCTTGGTCACCGCGCGCGCGGACAGAATAGCCAGTAGTACGGACAATGCGCTGAACACCAGCACCATGCGGATGATCCGCGTGCCGAGCTGATTCGCGCCGGCCAGCACGTCTTCCAGCGGCTTGGCGAGACCGAGCACGATGAAGCGGTTGCCTTCCGAGTCGCCGAACCGCCGGCGCACGAACGCGAGCACCTGGCCCGCCGCCTGGCGCGGCCGCATGAGACCGTTCGCGAGCACTTCGCCCTGCGTCTGCGCGAACAGCGGCTTCGTCACGGGGAAGCTGTCCTGCATCAGCACGCGCCGGCCACGATCGAAGCCAAAGGTTTTCGACGGGTCCGGATGCACCAGGAAGTCGCCCCATTCGTTCGCGAGATAGACCTGATAGTCGCTCGGCAGATCGCTTTGCAAACGCCTGAGCATGATGGCGAGATCGATGTCGATCACGACGACGCCCACCACGGTTCCATTCGCGTCCGCGACCGGCGTGCCGATCCGCAACGTCGGCTTGCCCTGCGCCGCGTGCGTGCCGTATTCGTGATTGACGACGATCGGCGACGTATAGATGCGCCCCGGCGCAAACGCGAGCGTCTCGAACACATAGGGAAACTGACCTTTCTCCTGCAGGTCCTCGCCGTCGACGCGCACGAGACCGTCGCTGTCGCGATCGAAGCGGATCAGTTCGAGCCCATGATGCCGGCGCGCAATCAGCCGCACCTGCAGATACTCCGGGTGATGCAGCATGAAGCTCGAATACACCTGCGCGAGCCGCTCGCGCGGCGCGTTCGCGCCCACGCCGTCGTCGGTTTCGGCGACGTTCGCCGACGAAGGCATGGTCGCGAGCACCAGCGCGTCGGACGCGGTGTCGTCGATCGAGAACGCGATGCGCTGGCCGAGCAGTTCCGTCGAGGTCAGCAGGCTGCGCTCCGCTTCGTTGACGAGCATCGTGCGGTTCGCGTGATACGCGTAGTAACCGGTCGCGCCCGACGCCAGCACGCCGATGCACGCGAGCAGCACGGACAGCTTGAAGGTCAGGCCGCGCCGTAGCATCAGAAGCGCTCCGAGCGATCGCCCGATTCGATTCGCGTCCACAGTGCCTCGCGCTGCTGGATATCCTCGACCGGGCCGATCCAGACGATATGCGCGTTCGGACTCGTTTCCGCGGGTTCGCTCAGCGTGTTCGCGAGCCCCTGGCGCCGCGTGAGCAACGCGCTCACGTCCGGCTCGAGCATGTAGTTGATCCACGCGAGCGCGAGCGGGCGGTCGCTCGCCGCACGCGTCATCGACCAGCAATCGAGCCACGCGAGCGCGCCTTCGTCGGGAATCACATAGCCGACGTCGGCGCCCGCGCGGCGCAGCAGCTCGACCTGCTGCGTGCCGTAGTTGCCGAACATCAGCGCGGCCTTGTGCTCGATGAAGTACGCGGTCGCCTCTTCGGGCAGCGTGTAATACGTGAGCAGATTGCGGCGCAGTTCGACGAGCTTGCGCGCGACCGTGCGCATCTGCTTGCGATCGAGCTGGAACGGATCGGGATAGCCGAGCGCGAGCGCGGTGAACGAGAAGTTGTGCTGCGCGCTGTTGAAGTCGAGCACCTTGCCGCGATAACGCGGGTTCCATAGTTCGAGCATCGAATGTGGCGCGACCGGAACCTGCTTGCGGTCGTAGATGAGTCCCATCGACGAATAGGTGAACGGAATCGCGTACACCTTGCCCGCCGACGTGAGCCCCTCGATCGAACCGAGCGCCCGGAAGCGCGGCAACTGCCTGCGCGTGTTCGGCAGACTCGCGAGGTCGAGCGGCGCGAGCAGATTCGCCTGCGTATAGCGGTGGATTTCGGCGGTGTTGGCTGCGAGCACGTCGAATTGCCCGGCATCCTTGCCGTGCATCTGCGACCACAGCGCCTCGTCGGAATCGACCAGCGTGACTTCGACCTTCGCGTTATAGCGCGCCTCGAATGCCTTGACGACGTCGGGGTCCGCGTAGCCGGGCCACGCGAGCACGTGCAGGACCTTGTCGGCGGCGCGGGCGGAGGTGGCCGCGCTCAAACCGATGCAGCACAGGGCGGCGATCAGCAACGCCGAAACGGGGGACCGGAAAACCGGCGATACCGCGATTAATGCAGAGGGAATAATCGTGCGGAAAAAACCGCGAAAAAGGTCGCCACGCATCGAGAACGCGCGGACCGGCGCGCCAACGCCCGCGACTTGCCGCTGAAAAAGCCGAATGCCACTGCCTGTTTCATCCGCCGTCGACATCGTGTGCATGAATAACACCGTTTAGCAGAAGGCCCTTTGAGCGAGCTCAAACATGCGGTATTGAAAGCCGGCGTGGCGCACGACGACTTGCAACGGACTGGCCCGCCCGTTGCGCCGGCAAGCCCTTCGAGAAAGGCCGCGACGAACGCAAGGAGCATCGATGATAGCGCCAAAGCAGCGTTTTTTGTCCCTGGCTCAAGCTGCATCGAAAAACAGTCTGATGACGGCAACGGATTCCAGCTATGCACAATGCGTTATCGGCAAATTGCGTGAAATCTTGAGCGCGCCGGCTCCCGTTCGGGAGCGGCGATGGCATGGCCGGCGGCATTGAAATCGCATGCGCAAATCGCACCTGGAAATCGCGGCGCTCGCGGCCGTTTTATCCCACAATCTGGACTCGCTCCGGCAGCCGGATTCGTCCGCGGGCCCCGCCGCGTGCGCCATCCGGTGTTTTACTAGCTTCCCAATCTTTTTGAACTGATAAGCTTGGCGCGCGTTGCAGGCCAGCCCGGCTTGCAACCTGGACCAGGCCCGGCCGCAAGTCGTGCCGGGCAGACCGCGGCGGCACAACCGCAGGCGGTCGTAATTGAACTACACCGAGGAGTAAAAACAGTGAAAAAACTGCTAGCGGCTTTGACGGTTGCTTTGCTTGCCACCGTCTCGATTGGCGCACACGCTAAAGATTGGTCGACGATCCGTTTTGGCGTTGACGCCAGCTATCCCCCGTTCGAGTCCAAGGGCGCGGACGGCAAGCTCGTTGGCTTCGATATCGACCTCGGCAACGAAATCTGCAAGCGCGTCGGCGCGAAGTGCGTGTGGGTCGAAAACGACTTCGACGGCATGATCCCGGCACTGAAGGCGAAGAAGTTCGACGGCGTGCTGTCGTCGATGTCGATGACGCCGCAGCGCGCCGAGCAGGTCGCGTTCTCGGCCAAGCTGTTCAACACGCCGACGCGCCTCGTCGCGAAGAAGGGTTCGAGCCTGCTGCCGACCGCCGATTCGCTGAAGGGCAAGTCGGTCGGCGTCGAACAGGGCACGATCCAGGAAACCTACGCGAAGACCTACTGGGAGCCGAAGGGCACCAAGGTCGTGCCGTATCAGAACCAGGACCAGGTGTATGCCGACCTGATCTCGGGCCGTCTCGACGCGGCGCTGCAGGACGCGGTGCAGGCTGAGCAGGGCTTCCTGAAGACGCCGCGCGGCGCGGGCTTCGTGTTCGTCGGCCAGAACCTCGACGATCCGAAGATTCTCGGCACCGGCGCCGGCATCGGCATGCGCAAGGAAGACACCGATCTGAAGACGAAGGTCGACAAGGCGATCGCCGACATGATCAAGGACGGCACCTACAAGAAGATCGAGCAGAAGTACTTCGACTTCGACGTGTACGGCAGCTAACGCCACGACGCGCGCCTCGCGGCGCGCCGGCCGGCTGGCTCTCGAACGGGCTCCGCGATGCGGAGCCCGTTCTGTTTTGTGCCGCGCCTGTATTCCGCCTGGGCCACGCCTGGGCCATGGTTGTGCCCGCTCATCTGCGCTCTTCGAGCCACATCGTGTGGCATATCGGCTAAGATCGTGCACAAACGTGGCGCCGCCCGCAGTACCGCCGCCCGTGGTCCGCGCCCGCGGGCCGTCCCCCGGCAGCATGCTTTCTCCATTGCAACCAACCCCATCACGCGGCCTGCACCTGTGAGCCGCGGCTTTCGAAAATCATGCAAACGCAAACCCATCCGCTGATTGCCCCGTCGCTCGGCACCGCCCGCAGCCTCACGAGTTTTCACTACGGCCCGGCCGGCGGACAGAAGATCTACATCCAGTCGTCGCTGCATGCCGACGAACTGCCCGGCATGCTGGTGTCGTGGGCGCTGCGCCGCAAGCTGGCCGCGCTCGAAACCGCGGGCAAGCTGCGCGGCGAAGTCGTGATCGTGCCGGTGCCGAACCCGATCGGCCTGAACCAGCACCTGCTCGGCCATCTGATGGGCCGCTTCGAAACCGGCACCGCGCAGAACTTCAACCGCAATTTCCACGATCTCGCGGCGCTCGTGCTGCCGGACATCGAAGGCCGCCTGACCGGCGACATCGACGCGAACCGCACGGCGATCCGCGCCGCGATGCGCGAGGCGCTCGACGCGCAGCAGCCGGCCACCGAACTCGCCTCGCAGCGCCTCGCGCTGCAAAAGCTCTCGTACGACGCCGACGTCGTGCTCGATCTGCACTGCGACTGGGAAGCCGCGATGCACCTCTACACGAACCCCGATCTGTGGCCCGAAGTCGAGCCGCTCGCGCGCTATCTCGACGCGAAGGCGTCGCTGCTCGCGCTGAACTCGGTCGGCAATCCGTTCGATGAAATCCACAGCTTCTGCTGGTCCGATCTGCGCGGCCGCTTCGGCGAGCGCTTCCCGATTCCGAACGGTTCGGTCTCGGTCACGATCGAGCTGCGCGGCCAGCGCGAGGTGTCGTACGAGTACGCGGAACACGATGCGCAGGCGATCGTCGAGTACCTGACCTCGCGCGGCGTGATCGACGGCGAGCCGGCCCCGCTGCCGCCGCTCGAATTCGCCGCCACGCCGCTCGCGGGCACGGAGCCGCTCGTCGCGCCGATCAGCGGCGTGCTCGTGTACCGCTGCGAAGTCGGCACCTGGGTCGACGCGGGCCACGAAATCGCCGACATCGTCGATCCGCTGACGGATCGCGTCGTCACGATCAAAAACAGCGTGGCCGGCGTGCTGTACGCGCGGCATCTCACGCGCTTCGCGACGGCCGGGCTCGAATTCGCCCGCATTGCCGGTGCCACGCCGTTCAGAAGCGGTTCGCTGCTGAGCAACTGATAACAGCGCCTTAGTCGCACCAACTCCCGATAAAAAAGGGGATCGCCTGCCGACACGGCAGGCGATCCCCTTTTTCTCTTTATCGGCCCGCACACGAGCAAAGTGTCGCGTCGATACGACAGATTGGCAAAAAATTTTCACTGTCACATAGCCTACTCAGCGCCCCCTTAAATTGCCGGCAATCGCGCGACTTTGCCGCAGAGCAGCGCGTCGCGATCATCCAATTTTCAACCGGAGAATGTTTTGAACAAGAAAATCCTGACCGCCGCTACCTTCGCCCTCTTCGCAAGCGCCGCTCACGCACAAAGCAGCGTCACGCTGTATGGCGTGATCGATGCGGGTATCAGCTACGTCAACAACTCGAAGACGTCGACTGGCCACGACAGCCTCACGAAGTTCGACGACGGCGTTGCGCAAGGCAGCCGCTGGGGCCTGCGTGGTACCGAAGACCTCGGTAACGGCCTGAAGGCACTGTTCGTGTTGGAGAACGGCTTCAGCAGCGCGAACGGCACGGCCGGCCAGGGCGGCGCGATGTTCGGCCGCCAGGCGTACGTCGGTCTGTCGCAAGACAACGTCGGCTCGCTGACGTTCGGCCGCCAGTACTCGTTCTCGACCGACGTGCTCGGCTCGAACTACTCGACCGGCGGCAACACCGTCGCGGGTAACTACGCGTACCACATCAACGACGTCGACCAGCTCACGTCGAGCCGTATCAACAACGCGGTGAAGTTCTCGAGCGCGAACTTCTCGGGCCTGACCTTCGGCGCGATGTACGGCTTCTCGAACACGGCAGGCGGCTTCGCCGGCACGCCGGCTGTGGGCACGACCGCAGGTTCGTCGCGTGCTTACAGCTTCGGCGCGAACTACGCAAACGGCCCGTTCGGCCTTGGCGCTGCTTACACGGACATCCGCTATCCGGGTCAGGCTTCGCCGGCTTTCTCGACCTCGCTGGCTAACGTGAGCTTCGCGACGACCGGCGTCGGCCAGATCCAGGATCTGCGCACGTTCGGCGTCGGCGGCCGCTACACGATCGGACCGGCCATGCTGTGGGCCCTGTACACGAACACGCGCCTCGCCCCGATCTCGGGCCAGTCGACGACGTTCGCCGCATACGAAGCAGGCGCGAAGTACGCGATCACGCCGGCTATCACGGCAGGCGCGGGCTACACGTACATGCACCTGAGCGGCGCGAACGTGGGTCACTGGAACCAGGTGGACCTGAGCGGCGACTACGCGCTGTCGAAGCGCACGGACGTCTACGTGCTCGGCATCTACCAGATCGCCTCGGGCCACAACGGCACGCAGGATCTGCAAGCTCAGATCGGTTCGAGCACGAGCTACTTCGGCACGTCGGGTACGGCCGACAACCAGCTGGCGTTCCGCGTCGGTCTGCGTCACAAGTTCTAAGCGGCTTGTTGCCGGCAAGGAGCGCATGCGCTCCTTGCCGGGTTGCTGTGGTGAATGCTGTAGTGGAAAACGCCTCTCTGTGAGGCGTTTTTTGTTTTGGTGGGGGCGTTTGCGTGGAAGTTTGCGTGGAATCTGGCGGTGCCCGGTTATCGAGCGGATAGGTCAACGGTTCAACGACTCCTGCATCGCGCGGCACGGCAATGTACGGCCTATCCATCGACATACAAGCCGTTGCATTTTATTTTTCCGCACATGAAGGCAAATCCCACGGCATCTTGCAGACCTTCGTTGACCCCGCCCACTATCAATGCTGCCGGCGCGCTGCGAATTGCCATGCCGATCAGATCCGGCTTCACGATTGCCATGAGAAGAAGATCCGCGTGGATGCCGAGAAGCATGAATGAGCCTGTGCCGCCAAACAGATAACCGGCGGCCCCTTCCAGATAGATCGTTCCGCCTTCGAGGCTTTGCGGATTCGTCAAGTCATTGCCTTTAAACGAATCCGTCAGATACAGTCCGCCCCTGCTGGTGAAGTCGGCCGTCGAACCTGATCCGCTCAATTCGTCGCTTTTAACGAGGACCTTCGGCAGTGCAAGTCGCGGGATGCGAAGCAGCGTCGCAAGCCCACGGGATGTGCCGACTCCAAAACCGCCGTAAATATACTCGTACGTTTGACCCGACGGGGCATCGAGCGCAAACATACCGCTTTCTGAATTGAACGCGCCGAAACCAATTCCGATGCCCGCGCTAGTATTGAATCTCCAGTGACTCTCTCGCAAAACCATTATCGCCAGCCCTTTCCAAGTGCCTCGCCTCTAAACCCCGCATCGAGAAAACCCACGGCGAGAATCAACAGGAAAACGGATGGAGCCCATAGATCGAACGCACTATCGATCATGGCCGAGCGGCCCGGGTTCCCGGGGTTGTAGCGAATGAGAACAGCCTGGCCGACTTCGAACGACCTGATCGTGCCGGTCGGCAATTCATAGTGCTGCCCATTCTTTGCATCGAAGGCTATCCGCGGGTGATGCCCACCGGAATTCAGGCTGACGACAGTTCCCGCCGTCGCGACGGATGACAGACGAAATTCGATGGTTGAGTAAATGGAAAACGCGGCCGCAATGGATGCAGCCACCCCAATGGCGAGTGCGTAATAGTTAGGGCGCTTCACCGCTCGAGGTTCTCTCTGATGTCAAAACTGGCAGTAACCGCTCCCGCGCTTCCCCTCGTTGGACTTTGAAGCGTGTATTCGTTTTTGACCCGGGCGAATGACAGCGTGACGTGCTCGTAACAACTATCACCAAACACAATAGGCTCGACCGCGGTAACGACTACGTCGCCCAGCGCAATTTTCAGAAAATCCATCGGAATACCGCCTGACTTGCGCGTACTGAGTACCGCCTTGGGTATATGCCTTCCGGTAAGGCAGTAGCGCATCAGATTCGGACTCGCACGGTCGATTTGATGAACGAACTCCAGGTCGTTGACTGTTGCCTTGCCTACGCCACGACCAGAGCCCGTCATCACCTGGGATTGCTGCGACATTTTCCACCGCCAACTGCTGACCTGTATTTCCCCAAGATGCAGTTCATCACGAGACTCTCCTGCAATCCCATCGATCTTGATAAAAATATCTTGCGCCGCCCTTCTTACCTTTTTGGACCAGACAACGTTGAAGTAAACGCGCGTGCAGCGCGTGGACTACGAAACCGCAAACAGGATTCGTATCGTGAATACTCAACGCTACAGTGGATTTCCTCTCGATACAGTCAGACAACGCTTAAATCTGCTTGCAGAGCAGACGAAAAAGGTCATGCACCATTTCTGCACTTTCTTTTATTTCGAATGTGTGCGGACAAAGCACCCGGCGAGACGTTGAATGTCGGAGTTCGTAGTGGGATTTGAGCTACTCGATCATTCCGAAGAGAATAAAAGATTCGGGATGCCAGGAGAAACCGACATCGACAACGGCAAATACCTGCAGGTACTCATGCGTATCACGCAGCCGAACCACAGATAGGGAGCGTTGCACACGACTGCTCAGCAGGAAGACGAGCGCCGCCCGTGTTGAAAGCCTCAATGCGAATGCCGCGGCACCACCGCCCCCCGGCACCCGACGAGAAAGTCGAGGTCACAGCCCTCATCGGCCTGCAGCACGTGATCGATATAAAGACGCCGATACCCGCCGCCCTCGGGCGGCTGCGGCGGCAGGTGCTGCGCGAGACGGCGCGCGAGTTCCGCGTCGCTGATGTCGAGATGCAGCGTGCCCGCGTCGCAATCGAGTTCGATCCAGTCGCCGTCCTGCACCGCCGCAAGCGGACCGCCGGCCGCCGCTTCCGGCGTCACGTGCAACACGACCGTGCCGTACGCGGTGCCGCTCATGCGCGCATCGGAAATCCGCACCATGTCTTTCACGCCCTGCTTCAGCAGCTTCGGCGGCAATCCCATGTTGCCGACTTCGGCCATGCCCGGATAACCCTTCGGCCCGCAGTTCTTCATCACCAGCACGGAGTTCGCATCGACGTCGAGCGTTTCGTCGACGATGCGCGCCTTGTAGTGCTCCAGGTTCTCGAATACGACCGCGCGTCCGCGATGCCTGAGCAAGCCGGACGTCGCCGCCGACGGCTTGAGCACGGCACCGCGCGGCGCGAGATTGCCGCGCAGCACGCGGATGCCGCCATCGGCGACGAGCGGCCTGTCGAGCGGACGGATCACTTCGTCATCGGTGCTCGGCGCATCCTTCACGTTATCCCATAGCGATTTGCCGTTGACGGTCAACGCGCCCGGATGCGGCAGCAGGTTCGCTTCGCCGAGCCGGCGCAGCACCGCCGGCAGGCCGCCCGCGTAATAGAACTCTTCCATCAGAAAGCGGCCCGACGGCATCAGATCGACGATGGTCGGCGTATTGCGGCCAATGCGCTGCCAGTCTTCGAGTTCGAGATGTACGCCGATGCGGCCCGCAATCGCCTTCAGGTGAATCACCGCATTGGTCGAGCCGCCGATCGCCGCGTTGGTGCGGATCGCGTTCATGAACGCTTCGCGTGTGAGGATCTTCGAGAGCATCAGGTCTTCGAGCGCCATTTCGACGATACGGATTCCTGACATATGTGCGAGCACGTAGCGGCGCGAGTCGACGGCGGGAATCGCCGCGTTGTGCGGCAATGACACGCCGAGCGCTTCGGCCATGCAGGCCATCGTCGAAGCCGTGCCCATGGTGTTGCAGGTGCCCGCCGAGCGCGACATGCCCGCTTCGGCCGAGAGGAATTGATGCAGGTCGATCTCGCCCGCCTTCAGCGATTCGTGCAACTGCCACACCGCAGTGCCCGAGCCGATGTTCTTGCCGTCGAGTTTACCGTTCAGCATCGGGCCGCCCGTCACGACGATGGCCGGCACGTCGCAACTCGCCGCGCCCATCAGCAGCGCGGGCGTGGTCTTGTCGCAGCCGCATAGCAGCACGACCGCGTCGATCGGGTTGCCGCGAATCGCTTCTTCCACGTCCATCGCCGCGAGATTGCGCGTGAGCATTGCGGTCGGCCGCAGGTTCGATTCGCCATTCGAGAACACCGGGAATTCGACCGGAAAACCGCCCGCCTCGTACACGCCGCGCTTCACGTGTCCGGCAAGCTTGCGGAAATGCGCGTTGCACGGCGTCAGCTCCGACCATGTATTGCAGATGCCGATCACCGGACGGCCGTCGAATTCGTGCTCGGGAATGCCCTGGTTCTTCATCCAGCTTCGATACATGAAGCCGTTCTTGTCAGCTGTACCGAACCACTCGGCTGAGCGCAATTTCCGCTTTTTTTCCGACATGCTCTGTCCTTGATGCATGTGCCGGGACACAGCGCCGGCCGGTTTGACCGAACCGGCGCCACGCGACCGGCACGATGACGGAAGGCCTCTCTCAGGCTCTGGGGATGGTGAAGTGTACGGAGCGGGTTGATATCTTTCCAATTATATTTTTGGCGATATCGATATCAATTCCGGTATTCGATCGATGACGACACGGTAGTGCGCCGCCCGCCTTGCCCCACCTCGTTTATCGCCCGAGGCCTGCTTAGCCGGTGCGTTCGGTCGGGCTATGCATCCTCGCCCTTCTTGCCCCGCGTATTCTTCTTCAGACGCGCCCGGTTGTACTCGATCGCCGCGCGCACCAGCGCCTTGAGCGCCCGTTCATCGACCTTGTCGCCTTCCAGAAAGTCGATCGCGCGCCGCGCATTGCCTTCGAGACCCGCGTTGAAGAGCCGGTCCGGATCGGCGAGTCCCGCTCCGTGCGCGAACGTCACCTTCACCTTGCCCTTGTGCGCATTGGCGACCGCGATCATGCCGTCGCGCGACCAGACCGGGCTGCCCATCCACTTCCATTCCTCGACGATGCCGCGATCCGCCGCGAGCATCGTCTTGCGGATGCGTGCGAAGGTTTCACCGCGCCAGTCGGTGAGAGCCGCGATCATCTGGTCGATACGTTCGGACGGGTTCGATGGATTCATGGGATTCTCGTGCCTCGCGAATAGTAGGATGCCGTATCAATCGGACGATTGTAATCCCGTGCCCCTCACAGCCAGCCTTCGCATCGAGCGGGTCGGCACTCACCCGGTGGCGTCGAAATGGGTCGCATCGCTACCGTCCTTTTGCGTGAAGAGAGGCGTCCCCCGTCAATGACTGATCGTACGGGTCTTCATGGATTAGGGTCTCGTGTGGTTCCGACTCGATAGAAACACTCAGCCCCACGCACGGCCTCGCATGACGCGCGAACAACTCGAGAAGCTCCGGGCGCAGTCCATCACCACGTTGCGCCGCGAGAGCATGAAGCGAGAGAAGCGGCATCGGCATTGTTCGACTCCTTGCTATCGATGAGCGACGCAGCGGAATGGCCGCGTCTGGAGTGAACGATATGAAGCGGAAAATGTACTCGCCATCCGCTTCTTGCGCTGACATTCGCGCGAGGTATTGCGTCGTCGCCCGGTATGCAAAACGAACTCGATTTCGCCGATAATCGTTCATCGGCAACCCCGGAGGTGACGATGAACACGATTCACGAGGTCTATCCGTATCTGCGCGTGCGCAGCGCCGCGCAGGCCATCGAGTTCTACGCGCAGGCGTTCGGCGGCGTCGAACAGTTTCGTCTGACCGAACCGGGCGGCCGGATCGGCCATGCGGAAGTGAAAATCGGCCCGGCGATCGTGATGCTGTCGGACGAATACCCCGAGCACGGCATGCTCGGACCGAGCGCCGAGAACAGAACGAGCGTGCTGCTGCACATCCATTGCGACGACGTCGACCCGCTTTTCGAGCAGGCGGTGAAAGCGGGCGCGACCGTGGTTCGCCCGCCGACCGATCAATTCTATGGCGAACGCTCGGCAACCGTACGCGATCCGTTCGGCCACGAATGGATGCTCGGCTCGCAGATCGAAGCGGTGGCGCCCGAAGAAATGCAGCGCCGGTATACGGCGCTGTTCGACAAGTAGCGGCGCGCAGCATCTACATCGCAGCGCGCCCTTCGCCGACCCCGAGCCCGAGAACGCTCTGCACCGCTTCGATGCGCGAACTCACGTTGAGCTTTTCGAAGATATTCCTCAAGTGCCACTTGACGGTCTCGGGCGCGAGCTTCAACGAGCGTCCGATTTCCTTGTTCGACAACCCGAGCGCCACGCAATTGACGATCTCCAGTTCCCGCACGCTGAGGATCTCCGACGACGACGTCATCACTCTGAGCGGCCTCGCGGCACCTGATCGCGACGAGCTATCGAGTTCATCGAACGCGGCGAGCAATCGGTCGGCATAGGCCACCTCCGTGCTTGCAGCGTCGCCCGCGTTCTGGCGAAACTGCTGTAACAGCGCGCGAATCGGCGCTCCTTCGTCGACGAAACTGTTGACGAGCCCAATCTCGACGCCGATGCGCAGCGCGCGATTCAATGCGTCGAACGATTTTTCGGCGGCATCGCATTGCGCGCACGCTCGCGCCAGCAGCAGCGCGACGAGCGCTTCCAGAGCACGCCAGCCCATTTTGACGAGCGTGTCGAGCTGGCGTTCGAGAATGGCAGCGGCTTTATCGGCGAGATTCTCGGCAAGCAGAACCCGTGCCTGCAGAACGCAATAACTCGCCCACGTCTCCAGCACGGACCCGCCCCGCCCTTCGCATAGCGCCGGTACGCTCGTGCTTAGTTCGTCGGCGATCTGCCTTGCTTCCGCCAACTTGCCGTCGTCGATAAGCAGTCGCACCGTTTCGGCGTCGCACGCGAGCTTCAGACGCAACCAGTGCCGGTTGATCGCCACCTGGCGGCCGTCTTCGAGCACGGCCAGCGCCGAACCCATCTCGCCGTCACGCCACAGCAGACGTGCCGCCGAAATCGTGTGCCGCACGAGCGAACCGAGCGGCGCAGTCTCCAATGCAATGTTCGTGCGGCCCGCAATCGCGCTGCGGGCCTTGTCCAGTTCGTTGCACTCGTAGTAGATGCTGGCAAGGCAACTCGCCACGCCGGTCACGCCCGCGGATAAAGGACTCAACGCGGGTTCGGCGAGTTGCAGCGTGGCTTCGAACGTGCGTTTCGCCTCGGGCAACTCGCCATGGATCAGCGCGGCGAGACCGTACATCGCGTCGCGCAGCAAGACCGAGTAATGCCGCGCGGGCCCCGTCGTTTCCACGCGGTTCTTCATGCGCTCCCGGATGAGAGCGATCTGATCGAATCTGCCGCGATACAGAAGCCCGAAGAATTGCGCCGACTGCGCATAACGCGAGATCCACGGCGCCACCTCTACGCCCGACGCCCCGACCGTGCTTCCGAGTTCCAGCGCGCGTTCGCTGTCGTCCGAAATACCGGCAGTCAGTGCGCCGACCGCGTTGATTTCTTCCAGCACGACTGCGTCGATCACGCGGCCTTCTTCGCGGCGCATGCGATCGAATTCGTCGATGACTGCGCCAATCTCCTTCGACGCCCGCGTCGTCTGCAGCGAAAACGCGAGCCCCCATACTTTGGCGAGACGCAAACTCAAGCGTCCCAGCACCACATCGGGCGGCAATCTGTTGATCCAGCCCAGCAACGTGTACGGATCACCGCGCTCGATCATATCGCTCGCACAGTTCTCGACCCATTGAGCCGCGAGATCGAGATCGCCGGCGGCAAGAGCATGCCGGACCGCTTCGGGCCACAAGCGCTCGCGTGCAAACCATTGGCATGCGCGAAGATGCAGCACGGGCACCTCCTGCGGCATCTGGCGCATGAGACGCTGCCGCAGCGCATCGGACAGCAGTGCGTGATAACGATACCAGTCCCGCTTTTCGTCGAGTGGTCGAATGAATACGTTGTGCCGTTCGAGCCAGTCGAGCTTCTCTCCGCTTTCGCCGGCCTCGTCCATGATCGCATCGCACACACCTGGCCCGAGCCGTTCGAGAATCGACGTGCAGAGCAGAAACTTCAGCATCGGCGGCGGCAAATGCGCGAGCACCGTATCGTTCAGATAGCGGTCGATTCCCGAACTCGGCCCCGCGAGATTGCGGGCGAGCTTGGTCGCATCGCCCACCTGACTCAAGGCGAGCGAAGCAAGCTGCAAACCCGCGACCCATCCTTCGGTCGCCTCGTTCAGCAGTTCTACGCTGTCCCGATCGAGCGGCACGGTACTCGAGCGATGGAAGAACGCTTGTGCATCGTCGATGGAAAAGCGCAAATCGTCCGCATTGACGCGCATCAGTTTGTCCGGCGAGCGAAGCTGTGCGAGCATCAACCCGGGTTCACCCCGCGCGCCGAGCAGGACGTGCATGTTATCGGGCGCATAGCGCAGCAGGCGCGAGACCACGTCGAGAACCGGTTTTGCGGTGAGGCGATCGACGTCGTCGAGCACGAGAAAAACGTTCCGGCCGCACGCGGCGATTCCATTCAACAGTACGGAAAGAACGGTTCTGATAGGGGTCAGCGCGTCGTTGTTCAGGAGTTGCTGCGCTTGCGACGCGATGTCTTCCGATGCGCGCGAAAACGCCGCGACGAGATACGCGCCGAACTGCTGCGGGTCGTCGTCCTCTCCGTCGACGCTGAGCCACGCAACCGGATGCTTGCTGCCCGACAGCGCCTCGCTCCAGCCCGCCAGCAGCGTCGTCTTGCCGAAACCGGCGGGCGCGGTCACGACAACGATGCTGTTCGGCCGGCGCGTATCGATCCGGCCGAGCAAGGCGAGCCGTTGCACGCAGCCGGGCGGCAGGCGTGGCGCCATCATCTTGGTCTGGATCAGCGACACGCTCCACTCGCGACCGGTACTGCCCGAAGATGCTTCCATGATCGTTCCTCTCCCTGGATTACCGCTTGCAGGAGGTTGCCATTATCTCAACGAGATATTTTGATGTATATGTTGAACCTATCCGATGTTCAACGCGGATTGCCGTGACTCTGTTCGCTACGAACAGGCACGTTTGCTCAGGTTCGCCAACTATTCGAATGGCCGCTGACATTGGTCGTGCGGTACTGCACGTGCAATATCCATGCACGGAATGACGACGCTTCCGCACACACGCCAATGACGTCGGAACCTGAACGAAACGGGGAAATTGGAGCAAGGGAATCACGTATGAGCAACCGATTTCTCGACAGCCCGGATCGCGACTAAAGACCTTCTGCTACTCGCCACTTTTCATCGAGCACCGGCATTCGTGGCTCATAGGTATTGCACCGGATTGAATTGCCTCTCATCGAGCGTATTTCGAATACAGCGGCGTATTGCTTTGGCATGCACATGAACTCAAAGTCTGGGATAAGAGCCGCGAATGCGGACGGTTGCCCTTGGGAAGCAACGTCCGCCTTCGCAAATACTGAAACAGGAGAAAGTCGGGAGTCCCGCAGAGAATCATCGGCCGGCAGCCGTGCGTCCAGAGTTCGCGCAAACGTCACCATCACGTTCGGCAAACATCGCGGATCGCGCGGCTACCTGTGCTTCGCTCATGCGTTCGCCGCACACGCCGTTGCTTCCGGTGCCGGGGCAGGCGCGTCGGCTGCCTCAACCGTGTCGGTCACCGCCACCTCGTCGAGCCGGTATCCGTGCGTATAGACGGTACTCAAACGCACACCGTTGCGGGGATGCAGGGCCAGCTTGCGGCGCAGCCGGTAGATATGGGTATCGACCGTTCGGGACGTGGCCTCCAGTTCACGTCCCCATGCGAGTTTCACCAGCAGGTCTCTCGATACCGCTCGTCCGGCATTGGCGAAGATAAATGACGCAACGTCGAATTCCTTCGCGGTCAGTTCTATCGCATTGCCATGCAGCGTGACGCTGCGGCGGGCCGGATCGAAAACATAGGGCCCGACCGAGATCACACTTTCAGTCTTTTCATTGGGGTTCGTGCGGCGCAGCAATGCACCGACTCGTGCAACAAGTTCGATCGCGCGGAACGGCTTGACGATGTACTCGTCGGCTCCGGCATCGAGCGCACGCAAGATGTCGACTTCAAGAACCCTGCTTGTGAGGAACAGGACCGCCGGCTCCCGCCCCAGATTGTCGCGTATCCAGTGCAGTACCTCGAACCCAGCTACACCGGCCAATTGCCAGTCGAGCACCACGAGATCGACTTCATGGGTCATGAGATAACGTATGGCACTCTCGCCCGAGTTGGCTTTGCTTATTGTGTGCCTCGACTGCTGCATGGTCTTTTCGACAGCCACGGCTTGCGCAGGATCGTCTTCCACCAACAGGATATTCATATATCACCTCGCTCTTTCGGGCCAACCGGACGGCAAATCCGGCACCACGGAAAACGGAACGAATGGACGACACGAACCGGACCGCAATGCCGCGAATTGCGAGGTCAGACTGGCGCGAAACTCTCATCCTGAACGATTGTGTGGCGCATGGAAGGATTGATGCCCCCAACAGGCGCCGTCGTTCGCCTCGTTTTGTGAACTGCGGGAAATCAAGATAGACTGTGCCAGGCGGCAACATAGCCCCCCATTCGGGGGGGCGAGAGGTGTATTCGATGGGGTGGCTGCAATCATATGCAAACGGCATAGCGCGTGTGCACGATGATCGAGCCTGTCCCCATCGATTCATCCATGAATGATAGGGAGCGTCGCAACGCAATACGTCAACAAACGTGAACGGAAGGGATCGCGGTAAAGACGGTGAAGTATTCGCGACAGCCGAGTCAGCAATGACCGGCTACGGAAATACCAGGATGAGAATCAGATGAAGGAAGCCCCACACGAACAGCAATGACAGCGGAATCGCGCCGAGTGCCAGCAACATGAGCCAGCGCTTGCGATAAGGTGGTTGGTTGTCCACATCATCGGACCGGCGCGTAAGTGCCTTTGCATCGAGCAGCCCGCGCTGGATGGTCACTTCTCGTCGCATGGATGAACGTCCCCGTGAAAACATCTGGATTGATTGGCGCCTGGCACGCACTCCGTGCCAGGCGGCGAACGCAGGCACTCTATCCGCGAGATGCGAAATAGTCTGTCAAGCTTTGTCAATCCATGAAGCGGGGATCAGAAAACCACGATTCGCGACAGGCATCATTCGCTGCGTCTGCCTGGAGGCGCGAGGCGCGATAACACCGCAGCGTGCAAAGAAGCACGTTCGGCGAGAACGCCGATAAGTACCACCCCGGTTCAACAGAACATCACTGCCCGTTGGCGTGCGCCCTGAGAAACGCCACATAGCCATTCTGGGTCTTCAGGATCTTATCGGCGCATTCGTCATAGTCAGAGCCTTTCTCGCTATCCTGACCATACATGTCCCGGCACTGAGCGAAGAGCGAGAGCGTCGCGCCGCCGCTGCTCTTTGCGGCGCGAGTCGCCGAGAAGGCGACCTTGCCCGAATCGTCCGGCACGTCGGTATCGATTGCGATTGCATCGGCACGCGTGATGTGGGTATCGGAATGCTGCTCGATATAGCGCTTCGTCAGCGCCCATGCAACATCGCAATTGTCCGGCGAGCAATCGACAACCGCGTTGCGTTGCGCCGCGGCGAGGTTCGGTTCGCTATGAAGGATGTCCTGCTGGGCGCGCTTGACCTGCTTTTCTTCCGACGAGCAGGCAGCGAGGGCAAACGCAACGAGTGCAAGGGCGGCGATTTTTTTCACGATTCAATTTCCTGGCCATATTCGTGCGCGATTATAGCCGTGCGGAGAAGAGGCTCGCAGATTCGGCGGCATACCGTCCCTTTAACGACGACTACGTACGCGCCACCAGCAACTCCTCCGCATTCTCGGGCGGCCGCAGCCCATCCGTCCTGCCCGCGAAATAACGCTGCGTCAGATCAACCGCCGACACATGCCGCGCCTCGCCAAATCCAGCTTCGAGCGCCATCGCCTGGATCTGTTGCGGTGTGAAGAAGCTGATGAAAGGCGTACCGCTTGCGCGCGCCCCCTTCTCCGCCATGTCGAGTCCGGGGCGTACGTCGGGACTCGCCATCTCGAGCGGCAGCAGAAACGTCATCGCAAACGTCGACCCACGCGCGAGCGCCGCCACTTCGCGCAGCGTGGCCGCATTCGCCTCCTTCGTCAGATACATGCTGACGCCGGTCGAGACGACGACAGCCGGCTTGCTCTCGTCGAACCCCGCGGCAACGAGCCGTTGCCGCCAGCTCTCGCCCGCTTCGAAATCGACGGAAACGAAACGCAGCCAGTCGGGCACGCCGAAACCCAGTTCGATCAGACGCTGCCGCTTCCACGCTTGCGGTCCGGGCGGATCGACCTCGAACACCGTAAGCCGCGACGCCACCTCCGGCCTGCGCTGGGCAAAGCTATCGAGACCGGCACCGAGAATCACATACTGACCGACGCCGAGCCCTATCTGCTCGATGACCAGATCTTCGATAAAACGCGCGCGCGCGACGATCGACGCGCGAAACGGCCGCGTGAATTGCGGGTCCATGTCCCCGCGATTACGCCAGCTTGCATCCGGTGCCAGCAGTTGCCGGCCGACCTCGTCTTCGAGCACGTGCGGCACCGCGTCGGCATGCACATGCAATGCGCGCCACAGCGCGACACGCGCGGCCGTGCTATCGGGCGCGACTTCCTGTTGATCGTTCATGACTCTCCTGATCCTTGCTTGAGAAATCGGCAATCGCATCCCTCGCTTGCCGGTGAAGCCAATGGAATTGCTCTTTCGTGGAGCATCGCATAACCACGCTTCGCAAGCATTCCCTCACAAACTACCTCAAACTGCCTCAATGAAAGAACGGCAACGCGAGAAACAGCTTGATGACGATGGCATTGACGATGTCCATGAAAAACGCGCCCGTCATCGGGACGACGAGGAACGCGATATGAGAATGGCCGAACCGGTTCGTGATGGCCTGCATGTTCGCGATGGCGGTCGGCGTCGCGCCAAGCCCGAGTCCGCAATGCGCCGCGCTCAGCACGACCGCGTCATAGCTGCGGCCCATCAGCGGGAACGTCACGAATACCGCATAGAGAGCCATAAGCAGCGTCTGTGCCGCGAGAATCGTGATGACCGGCACCGCGAGCGCGGCCAGCTCCCACAGGTCGAGCCGCATCAGCGCCATCGCGAGAAAGAGCGCAAGGCTCACATTGCCGACGAGCGCGACCGCATGCTGGTCGAGCCGCACGCGCAGGAGCGAAAGCACGTTGTTGAGGATCACGCCGACAAACAGCACGCACACAAAGGTCGGCAATTCGAATACGGTTCCCGCGAGCCAGTCGCCCAACGCTTCGCCGCCCGCGAGGCAGAGGGAAATCAGCGTGAGAGTCGTGATGAGCGCCGCGGGCGTGGTCGGCTGCTCGGCTTTCGGCGCTTCGAAAACCAGTGTGTCGTCATCGTGATTCTCGATGTGCCGCATATCGGCACCACCGATCTTGCGCATCAGCAGACGCGCGATCGGACCTCCGAGCACACCGCCCATCACGAGCCCGAACGTCGCGCAGCCGATGGCGATTTCGGTCGCCGACTGTAGCCCATGATGTTCGCTGAAGACCTGACTCCACGCCGCGCCCGTACCGTGGCCGCCCGACATCGTGACCGAGCCGCCGAGAATGCCGTACAGCGGATCGACGCCGAGCGCGAACGCCAGCAGAATCCCGATGACGTTCTGCAGGATCAGCAGCCCGCTCACGAGCGCGAGAAAGCGGATCAGTACCGGACCGCCCGCCTTGAGGTTCGAGATGTGCGCATTGAGGCCGATCGTCGAAAAGAACGCGAGCATGAGCGGCGCCTGCAACGTGGAGTCGAACCGGACCTCGACGTGCGTCGCGACGCGGATCAACAGCACGCATACGGCAACGACGAGCCCGCCCGCCACCGGCGCCGGAATCGAATAGGTACGCAGCACGCCGATCCACTGAATGAGCTTTTCTCCGAGCAGCAGCACGAGCGACGTCGCGACCAGCGTTGCGTATACGCCGATAGTCATGAACAGCCTCCCGGCCGGAGCGCGATCAACTGCCATCTTAGTCAATCCGTCCGCGCAAAGTATGATTTTCCTTGGCCCGATGCCATCCGCACATGACATCGCGTCACTGCCGGGCGTCGAAGTCTGCTACGCTGCGCCCTTCACCACCCTTGCTCTCAATCGATGGAAACCCCTTTCAACGATCGCGGCGTGTCCGTGACGCGCAATGCGCTCTCGTCAGCCGGCCAGGTCTTTCCGCTGCGCGACATCGTCGGCGTGCAGGTCGTCACCGTACGCAAGAACAGGGTCGTGCCGCTCGCGATCTCGATCGTCGGCGTGATCGGCGCGATTGCCGGCGCCATCCTGCACTCGGCGGCGGGCCTCGTGTGCGGGATCATGCTCGCGGTGGTCGGCTGGCTCACCTGGGCGACCCAGGACGTCACGCATCGGCTCATCGTGCAAACGGCCAATGGCGAGCGCGAGGCACTGATGAGCACCGACCGCGAATTCGTCGAGCGCGTGAATGTGGCCGTGCAACAGGCAAAATCGACGGCCGCGAGCGCGGCACAGGCGTAAAGCCAGGTCTGCCTGAGTTGACATGAGCGTAACGTCAGTGGTCAATGCGCGACCGGCAGTAAGAAAAGCCGTGCGCGGCTCCCCGAGCCGGCACGGCTTTTCATTCGCTTGGCGAACCCGAGATTGAACGTGCCGATTGAACACGCTCATCGAACACGTTTAGCGAACCCTCACCCCGAACCCGACGGCTACGGCACCACGCCGCCGCTCACTCGATATCGAGCGGATTCACGCGCCAGATATTGCGTGCGTATTCGCCAATCGTGCGGTCCGACGAGAACTGCCCCATTCCCGCGATGTTCTCGATCGCGCTTTCGGTCCATGCGCGCCGGTCGAGAAAACGCGCATCCACTTCGTCCTGCGCCTTCGCGAACGCGGCGAAATCGGCCAGCACCATGTAGTGATCGCCCCAATCGACGAGCGTGTGGAAAATCTCGGAGAAGCGCAACGGATCGTCCGGCGAGAAGAAGCCCGAACGAATCTGATCGAGCGCGATGCGCAGTTCTTCGTTCTCCTCGTAAATCTGCCGGGGGCGGTAGCCGCTTGCGCGCAGATGGTCCACCTCGTCCGCGGTATGGCCGAAGATGAAGATGTTCTCGCGGCCCACCGCGTCGCAGATCTCGATGTTCGCGCCGTCCATCGTGCCGATCGTCAGCGCGCCGTTGAGCGCGAGCTTCATGTTGCCGGTGCCCGACGCCTCGGTGCCGGCCGTCGAAATCTGCTCCGACAGATCGGCCGCCGGAATAATCAGCTCGGCCACGCTCACGCCGTAGTTCGGCACGAACACGACCTTCAGCCGATCGCCGATCAGCGGATCGTGATTGACCTTCTGGCTCACGTCGCCGATCAGCTTGATGATCGTCTTCGCCATCCGGTAGGCGGAAGCGGCCTTACCCGCGAACAGCACGACGCGCGGCACCCAGTCGCGTTCGGGATTCTCGCGAATCCGGTTGTAGCGCACGATCACGTGCAGCACGTTCAGCAACTGCCGTTTGTATTCGTGAATGCGCTTGACCTGCAGATCGAACAGCGCATCGGGATCGAACGCCAGCTTCGTGTGATGCGCGAGCCGCTGCACGAGCCGCAATTTGTTCTGCCGCTTCGCCTCGCGGAAAGCCTCGATGAATTCCTCGTCCTTGCGCAGATTGCGCAGCTGTTCGAGTTCGAACAGATTGCTGCGCCAGTGCGTGCCGATGCGCGCGTCGATCAGCGAGGCCATCGACGGGCTCGCCTGCGCGAGCCAGCGGCGCGGCGTGATGCCGTTGGTCACGTTCGTGAAGCGGTCCGGATAGACGCGCGCGAAATCGGCAAAGATATTGCGCGTCATCAGTTGCGAATGCAGCTTCGAAACGCCGTTCACCTTGTGACTCGCGACGATCGCCAGATATGCCATGCGCACGCGCCGCTGCCCGTATTCGTCGACGAGCGAAATGCGGCGGATCATGTCGCCATCGTGGCCCGACTGCTCGCTGACGTGCTTCAAGAACTGCGCGTTGATCTCGAAGATGATTTCGAGGTGCCGCGGCAATAGCCGCGCCAACATTTCGACATCCCAGGTTTCGAGCGCCTCGGGCATCAGCGTGTGATTCGTGTACGAGAAGATTCGCGTGACGTGTTGCCACGCCTTGTCCCACGGCAGATGATGCACGTCGACGAGCAGACGCATCAGCTCGGGAATCGCCAGCACCGGGTGCGTGTCGTTCAGATGCACCGCGACTTTCTCGGAGAAGCGACCGAACGTGCTGTGGGTGCGCTGATAGCGGCGGATCAGGTCCTGCATCGTCGCCGAGACGAAAAAGTACTCCTGGCGCAGCCGCAATTCGCGGCCAGCCTGCGTCGAGTCGTCCGGATAGAGCAGCCGCGAAACGTTCTCCGACATGTTCTTCGTGTCGACCGCGTTGCGATAGTCGCCGCGATTGAACGCATCGAGGTCCAGTTCCTCGGTCGCGCGCGCGGACCACAGTCGCAGCGTGTTGGTCGCGTCGGTCGCGTAGCCGGGAATCACGGTGTCGTAGGCGGTCGCGTTCACATGCTCGGTGTCGATCCACTCGACCCGGTCGCCGTGCTGCACGGTACGGCCGCCGAAATGCACCATGTACTTGATCTCGGGACGCGGAAATTCCCACGGGTTGCCGGCGCGCAGCCAGTAATCGGGCGCCTCGACCTGCTCGCCGTTGACGATCTGCTGGCGGAACATGCCGTACTCGTAGCGAATGCCGTAGCCGAAGCCCGGAATGCCGAGCGTCGCCATCGAATCGAGAAAACACGCGGCCAGCCGGCCGAGACCGCCGTTGCCGAGCGCCGCATCGGGTTCGATCCCGGTCAGCATCTCCATGTCGACGCCGAGGCTCGCGAGCGCCTCCTTCATCGGGTCGTGAATGCCGAGCGCGAGCAGCGCGTTGGTAAAGGTTCTACCGATCAGAAACTCCATCGACAGGTAGTAGACCCGCTTCACGTCCTGCTCGTATTGCAGGCGCGTGGTTTTCATCCAGCGCGCGACGAGCCGGTCGCGCACGGCGAGCGCGGCTGCATGCAGCCAGTCATGGGGATGCGCGGTGACGGCGTCCTTGCCGACGCCGTACATCATGCGATTGGAAATTGAGCGCCGTAGCGCGTCGACGGTACTGTTGAGCTGGTCGAATTCCAGATCGACGGCTGTCATCGAAGCCTCCGGGAAAGTCGACATGGCATACGCGAACCGCACGGTCGACGGACGGGAGGCGCGTGCCTGTCAGGCGGATTAAGAAAACAGAGTAGGACATTTTACGGCTCGCGCACACCGGCTCGCGCGAGCGGGCTCTGTCGCACATGCCGTGCCTGGCGCGCGCGGCGAAAGCCCCAAGTCTTCCCGAGCCATCCGCTTCGATTATTTTTTCGGTACGTGACCGGAGCGTGACGCCTCGATGCATCGGCGTAAATGCATGTCGGCGTGAATGGATGCGAACCGGCGGAATCGGCAGATCGGCTCGATGCATGGTCGAATCGGCGGGTTTGCATGCGAAACGGATGGATCGCGAGATACAACTGGACTAAGCCAACGCGAAGGTATCGTCAACGTGAAGATACCGCGGCAGATTGACCGTTAGTTGCGTTAAAAATAAAGACGATGGATGACCCTCAGCCAATCGTCACTCCTCTTCCCCTTTCTTCCTGCCCGCGTCCCTGCACGATTTCCACGTCTCTGCAACAATCGCGACATTGCGCCGCGCCAACCGCCTCGCCACAGCGGCGAACCGGACCGCGCGCGCCTCATTCCCACGCAACCCCGCCGCCCGTGCCGCGTCGTCCGACCGGCCGCCGCATCGGCATGCATAACCCGACGAGCCGCGCCTTGTCCGATAAGCTCAGCAACCCCATCAGCGCCGCCGCGCCCACCTTTCCGGCGGACGGCCCGATGTCCGCCGCCAACCGCCGCGCGATGGCCGCGATCATGCTCGCCGTCGCGCTCGCCACGATCGACACCGCCATCGCCAACACCGCCTTGCCCGCGATCGCCGCCGATCTGCACGCGGCGCCCGCGGCATCGGTATGGATCATCAACGCCTATCAGCTCGCGATGGTCGCGACGCTGCTGCCGCTCGCCGCGCTCGGCGACATCGTCGGACACCGGCGCATTTATATCAGCGGCATTGCGCTGTTCACGCTCAGTTCGCTCGGCTGCGCGATGGCGCCGACCCTGCCGCTGCTCGCCGCCGCGCGCATCGTGCAGGGCCTCGGCGCGAGCGCGATCATGAGCGTGAACACCGCGCTGATCCGCTATCTGTACCCGCCGCACCGGCTCGGACGCGGCCTCGGCACCAATGCGCTGATCGTCGGCGTGTCGTTCGCGGTCGGGCCGACGGTGGCCTCGCTGATCCTCTCCGTGGCGACGTGGCCGTGGCTGTTCGCGGTCAACGTGCCGCTCGGCGTGCTCGCGCTGAGCTTTGCACTACCGGCGCTGCCGCATACCGGGCAGAACACGCATCAGCTCGATCCGGTCGCGGCGCTGCTCAACGTCGTCACGTTCGCCGCGCTGATCTTCGCGCTCGGCGAGGCGGCGCAGCGCGCCTCGCTGCAGATCGTGCTCAGTGCGGCGGCGCTCGCCGTCGTGTTCGGGCTGCTGCTGATTCGCCGCGAAGCGGGTCATCCCGCGCCGATGCTCCCCGTCGATCTGTTCAGACGGCCGGTGTTCGCGCTGTCGGCGGTCACGGCGGTGTGCTCGTTCGCGGCGCAAGGGCTCGCGTTCGTGTCGCTGCCGTTCTATTTCGAAGACGTGCTGCTGCGCAGCCAGGTCGAAACCGGCTTTCTGATGACGCCATGGCCCGTGGTGGTCGCGCTGGCCGCGCCGCTCGCGGGCGGCCTGTCGGACCACTATCCGCCGGGGCTGCTCGGCGCGATCGGGCTTGCGGTGCTGTCGGCGGGAATGGCCTCGCTCGCGCTCCTGCCCGCGCATCCGCACATACTCGACATCGGCATTCGTATGGCGATTTGCGGCGCGGGCTTCGGCTTTTTCCAGTCGCCGAACCTGAAGGCGCTGATGGCAAGCGCGCCGCCGGAGCGCAGCGGCGGCGCGAGCGGCATCGTCGCGACGGCGCGGCTGCTCGGGCAGGCCACCGGTGCGGCATTGGTCGCGCTGTGTTTCGGAATTTCGGGACGGCAGCACGGGCCGACGCTCGCGCTCGCCACCGGCGCGTTCTTTGCCGGCGCGGCGAGTCTCGCAAGCGGCTTGCGGCTGCTTGCGCCATCGCATCGCGCGGGCACGCAGGCGGCGGCGAAAGCGAAGTAAGGCCGTGGGCGGCGCGGGCTTGAAGCCGCGCGCCGATCAGCGCGCCGCGAAATACCCCTTCACCGCGGCGATAAACGTATCGATATCGTCGCGCGACACATCCCGGTGCGTGACGAAGCGCGACGCGTACAGCATCTGCGTGAGGATGCCGCGCGCCTTGAGCCACGCTTCGAGCGGCGCGCAATGCGCTTGCGGGAACTGCGCGAACACCATGTTCGTCGCGACCGACTGCAGCGTTACCTGTTCGATCGCTTCCAGCCCTGCGGCCAGATGCGCGGCGTTGGCGTGGTCGTCGGCGAGACGCTCGACGTTGTGTTCGAGCGCGTACAGGCAGGCCGCCGCGAGCACGCCCGACTGGCGCATGCCGCCGCCGAGCACCTTGCGCCAGCGGTGCGCGAGATCGATCAGCGCGCGGCTGCCGACCAGCACCGAGCCGACCGGCGCGCCGAGCCCCTTCGAAAAGCAGATCGACACGGAATCGAACGGCTCGCACAGCGCCGCGAGCGGCTTGCACGACGCGACCGCCGCGTTGCATACGCGCGCGCCGTCGAGGTGCGTCGACAGACCGTGCCGGCGCGCGAGCTGCGTCGCCTCGGTCACGTAGCCGGCCGGCAGCACCTTGCCGCCGATCGTGTTCTCCAGCGCGAGCAGGCGCGTGCGCGCGAAGTGATCGTCGATCGGCTTGATCGCGGCGGCGATCCGCTCGAGCGGGATCGAGCCGTCGGCGGCATTGTCGAGCGGCTGCGGCTGGATGCTGCCGAGCACCGCCGCGCCGCCGCCTTCGTATTGGTAGGTGTGCGCCTGCTGGCCGACGAGGTATTCGTCGCCGCGGCCGCAGTGCGCCATCAACGCGGCGAGGTTGCTTTGCGTGCCGCTCGGGAAGAACAGGCCCGCTTCCTTGCCGGCGCGCTCGGCAAGCGTCGCCTGCAGACGCAGCACGGTGGGGTCGTCGCCCCAGACGTCGTCGCCGACTTCGGCCGCCGACATCGCCGCGAGCATCGGCGGAGTCGGACGGGTGACGGTATCGCTGCGCAAATCGATCATGGTGTGTCCCTGTGCGTCCATTGAATGCGGCCTGCGGTGCCGCCCTACTTCGGCAACCACGCGAGCGGATCGACCGGCTGGCCGTTCTGGCGCACCTCGAACTGGATCGACGCGACGCCGCGGCTATCGACGCCGACCTGGCCGATCGTCTGCCCTTGCGCGACCGCGTCGCCTTCCTTGACGAACAGTTGGCTGTTCTGGCCGTACGCGGTAATCAACGAATCGTCGTGCTTGATGATGATGAGCGGGCCATACGCCTCGATGCCGGTGCCGGCGTAGACCACCCGGCCGGTCGCGGCGGCCTTGACCGGATCGCCGGGACGCCCGCCGATCACGATGCCGTTGGACTTGCCCGCCGAGAACGTCTTGAGAATCGGCCCGCGCAACGGCCATTGCAGCACGCCCTGCTGCGGCGCGGCCGACATGCCCGGCGCGGTGGGCAGCGCGCCCGGCGCCGCCGGCATCACGGCAACAGGCGGCGTCACCACGCTGCCGGACGCCATCGGCGGAGACACGCGCAGCACCTGCCCCGGCACGACCTGCGCATTGACCACGAGACCGTTCCACGCCGCGACATCCTGTAGCCTGTGGCCATAGGCCGAGGCGATGCCGGCGAGCGTGTCGCCCGGGTTGACGCGATAGAAGCCGGCGGGCACCGGGACCGTGGAGAGGCTCGTCGCATTGGGCGGCGTGCTGCTGTAGAACGGCGTGCTGTCCCACGGCATCGTCGTACAGCCCGCGACCATCGCGCCAAGCGCCGCCGCCGTCAGCAGACGAACCCCCGTCAGTTGCCATTGTCCTGTCATGTGATTTTCCTCGACTTGTTCTCAATCGGATTCAATCGACGCCGGAGCATGTGCCGTGCCGCCGCCGTTCGCGGTCCGCCATGTTCCGCCGTTGCCGGCGCGCCAATGCGCGCCACGGTGATGCGCCGCGGTAAAGCTCCCGCTGCGGATCGGATGCTCTTTCCGCGTCGACGAGCAGTTGGAAAGCGCGAAAAAACCGCGGCTCGTGGACCTGAGCCTCTGGCGACAACGCTCGCGCGGCTGGCCCTATTATAGGTCTGATGGCCCGCGAGCCTTCTTCAGCAAGGCACGCCGGCCGATTCGTCCGATTGGCGAGACCGCCAGGGCGTCGCCTATACTCAGTCAAGCCGCGCGCAGCACGCCTCGCGACAATGCGACAACGTCTGGTTTCTGGGAGGAATCGAGGATGAACAAAGCCACCTTTCTGGCCGTGCAACTCAACGTCGACGATATCGCGGCGTCCCCTGGCCTCGTCGAATTGCTGAACACGCATCTCGTCTTCGCCGCCGACGTGGCCGAAGCCGCCGATGCGCTCGTGCAGCTGGCAAGCATCGCGGGGCTGTCGAGCGGCATCGAGGCGAGCGTCGAGATTCCCGCGCTGGCAGTCGAGCGACTGCGCGAAGCGCTCGACAATCTGAGCGGCTACGACGAATCCTGGCTTCTGGCGCTGGAACCGAGCCGCGCGCTCTTCGACGAAATCGGCCGGCGGCATCGCACGCTGCATTGATACGGATCGCATGGCGAATGTGCCGTAAACGACAAAACGCCATCCGAACCAGCCGGATGGCGTTTTTTCTTGCCCACCGCCTTCGCACTGTTTCGCGAGACGGCGTCTGCTTCGTTACTTCTATTTCTACCTCTACCGCAAACTTCTGCTGCAACCTTTACTTCAAACTTCAGTGCAACCCGTAGCGGCGCCTGGCTGGCAAATTAGTTGCCGAAGTACACCGAGTTACGGTCGACCTGGAACGGGGTCACTGCGTGTCCGGCTTGCGAGGTACCGGCAGCCGGGGCGCCGTAGCCGCTCGTGTTCGCGGTGTTGGCCGCGACGGCCGTACCGTTTTGCGCCGCGACGCGCGCTTGCGCAGCCTGGATGTTCTCCGGATAGTTCGCGTAGTCGCCGACCGGGCTGTAGCCGGCCTTTTCGAGTTGCACCAGTTCAGCGCGAACCTGAGCGCGGGTCACCGGCTGGCTGGCTTGAGCAAACGAAGCAACCGGAGCAACGAGGGCGGCGGCGATAGCAACTGCGGAAATCAGGGTCTTCATGATTAACCTCCAAATGACTTGTTTGTGATGCGCTTCGGGGGTTTTCTGTTTCTCCCTCAGCGCTTGGAAGCAAGTTTAGGAGGGTCACGATCTAGGGTAAACCCTTAAAACAAGGAAACTCCATTTCGACTTTTGCAACAATCCGCACAAATTGCCGGCCGAGAACCTAATGTGCCGATAGTTTTTAGTAATAATTTTGTCAGCCACCCACGCATTCAAACAAAAAAAGCCCGGCGGTGCCTTCGGTAAGGCGCACGCCGGGCCATCATTCAAACGCCCGGGGAAACGCTCAGGCCCACTGTGCGTGGAAGCTGCCCGGCTTGTCGACGCGCTCGAACGTATGCGCGCCGAAGAAATCGCGCTGCGCCTGCACGAGGTTCGCGGGCAGACGCTCGGAGCGGTAGGCGTCGAAATACGCGATTGCCGAGGCGAACGCCGGCACCGGCACGCCCGCGTTGACCGCGGCCACCACGACTTCGCGCAGCGCCGCCTGGTAGTGCTTCGCGATGTCGCGGAAGTACGGGTCGAGCAGCAGGTTTGCGAGCGCCTTGTCGTTCGCATAGGCGTCGGTGATCTTCTGCAGGAAGCGCGCGCGGATGATGCAGCCGGCGCGGAAAATCTTCGCGATTTCGCCGTAGTCGAGGTCCCACTTGTACTCTTCCGAGGCCGCGCGCAATTGCGCGAAGCCCTGCGCGTACGAAATCACCTTGCTGAAATAGAGCGCGCGGCGCACCGATTCGACGAACGTCTCCTTCGCGGCGTCGAGCGGCTTCGCGGCCGGCCCTTCGAGCACCTTGCTCGCGGCCACGCGCTGCGTCTTCAGCGACGACAGCACGCGTGCGAACACCGCCTCGGTGATGAGCGGCAGCGGCGCGCCGAGGTCGAGCGCATTCTGGCTGGTCCACTTGCCGGTGCCCTTCTGCGCGGCACGGTCGAGAATCACGTCGACGAGGTCCTTGCCGGTTTCGTCGTCCTTCTTGCCGAAGATCTTCGAGGTGATCTCGATCAGGTAGCTGTCGAGCTCGCCCTGGTTCCACTCGGTGTAGACCTTGCCGAGTTCCTCGTTCGACAGGCCGACCACCTGCTTCAACACCGCATAGCTCTCGGCGATCAGCTGCATGTCGCCGTATTCGATACCGTTGTGCACCATCTTCACGAAGTGGCCCGCGCCGTCGGGGCCCATGTAGGCGACGCACGGCTCGCCGTCCGGCGCCTTCGCGGCGATTTCGGTGAGGATCGGCGCGACCAGGTCGTAGGCGTCGCGCTGCCCGCCCGGCATGATCGACGGACCTTTCAGCGCGCCTTCCTCGCCGCCCGACACGCCGGTACCGATGAAGTGCAGGCCCGCCTTCGCGAGTTCCTGGTTGCGGCGGATCGTGTCGGTGAAATGCGTATTGCCGCCGTCGATCAGGATGTCGCCCTGGTCGAGCAGCGGCTTGAGTTGCGCGATGGTCGCGTCGGTCGGCTCGCCGGCCTTGACCATCAGCAGAATGCGGCGCGGCTTTTCGAGCGAGTCGACGAACTCTTCCAGCGTGAAAGCCGGCACCAGTTTGCGGTCCGGATATTCGGCGATGAGTTCGTCGGTTTTCTCGCGGCTACGGTTGTAGACCGACACCGCGTGGCCGCGGCTTTCGATGTTGAGCGCCAGATTGCGGCCCATGACCGCCAGCCCTACCACGCCGATTGCCTGTTTGCCCATGTTGAATTCTCCAGAGTCCAAAAAATGTCGTGTCGCCGCGCAGCAGGAACACCGGGCGCGGCGTCGAGGGTGAAAGGATAAAAGAAATGCGCGCCGGCCGCTTGGCGGCAGGCACCGGGACGCGGGCCGCGGGCGGCGGGTTCAGGTCGCCGCGTCCGCCTTGCCACGCCCCGCCGGCTTCCTGAACACGAGGCTGAAGTTGTTCGCCGGCATCGCGATCGGTTCGTCGCACGCGAGGCCCAGCGCGGCGCCCAGGGCCACGACCGCTTCCATGTCGCGCACGCCCCATTCGAGGTTGCGGCTCTTCAGCCACTGATCGAACGCCTCGTTGCTCGGCGCCGTATGCGCGCCGCCGCGTTTGTACGGACCGTACAGATACAGCACGCCGCCCTCGGCGAGGCGGCGGCTCGCGCCCACGAATAGCGCCTGCGTCGCGCTCCACGGCGCGATGTGAATCATGTTGATGCAAACCACCGCGTCGAGCGTCTCGACGCCCCAGTCCGGCCGATGGACGTCGAGCGCGAGCGGCGCGCGCAGGTTCGGCAGCCCGGCATGCGCGCTCCATGCGGCAATCGACGCGCGCGCTTCGGGGTCGGCATCGCTCGGCTGCCAGTCGAGTCCGGGCAGCGCGCCGGCGAAGAGAACCGCATGCTCGCCGGTGCCGCTCGCGATTTCGAGCACGCGGCCGGTGGCCGGCAGCGCCTCGCGCAGCACGGCGAGGATCGGTGCGCCGTTGCGTTCGGCGGATGGCGAGTGTTGCCGGGCGTCTGTCATGGTGAGGCGTGCGAGAGGTTCGTTCGGGTTAAGGCTTCGGGCTTCGGGCTTCGGGCTTCGGGCTTCGTATCAAGTATCAATACAGCGTCGCGCGCACGCGGGCCGGCAGGTCGCGGTCGTAAGCGGCGGCGTCGAACTGCTCGCCGTCGTTCGCGGCGATGATGCGCCGCAGGATCTCGCCCGCGCTCGGCAGTTGCGCGCGTTCGAGGTGCCGCGCCGGATCCCACAGGTTCGAGCGCGCCATCGCCTTCGAGCAATGGAAGTACACGGCGTCGACGTCGATCAGTAGCACGGTGCGCGGCCGTTTACCGTCGACAGCGAAACTGTCCAGCCAAGCCGCGTCGGCCGAAATCCGCCCGCGGCCATTCACGCGCAGGCTCTCGCCGATGCCCGGAACGACGAACAGCAGCGCGAGCCGCGGGTCCGCGATGATATTGCGCAAACTGTCGAGCCGATTGTTGCCGGGCCGGTCGGGCAACGCGAGCGTGCGCTCGTCGACGATCCGCACGAAGCCCGGCGCGTCGCCGCGCGGCGAGCAGTCGAGGCCGTCGGGGCCGCTCGTCGCCAGCACGGCGAACGGCGCGGCCTCAATGAACGCGCGATAGTCTTCGTTGACGTGCGCGATTTCCTTGCGCAGCGCGCGCTCGCCCGGCTGGCCGTAGAGCGCTTCGAGTTGGTCGATCGTCGTCAGCATGGACATTCCTGAAAAGTGCGAGAGTGGTTCGGCGCACGGACCCGGATGCGTCACGCGCTCGCCAGCCGCGCGGCGAGCACGCCCAGCGTGTCGCCGCACGGCGCGGCTACCTTCAGCGACAGCAGCGCATCGGCACGCGTGCGGCCCAGGTTGATCGCCGCGATCGGCTTGCCCTGGCGCTGCGCCCACACGCAGAAGCGATAGCCGGAGTAGACCATCAGCGACGAACCGGCGACGAGCACCGCGTCGGCCGCATCGAGCGCATGCGAGGCTGCTTCGACGCGCGTCTTCGGCACGTTCTCGCCGAAAAACACCACCGATGGTTTCAGCATGCCGCCGCAGTTCGAACAGGCCGGCACGCGAAAGCCGCCGAGATCGTGCCACTCCAGGTGAGCATCGCCATCGGCGGCGGCTTCGGCGGTCACGTCGAGCAGCGCGGGGTTGTCCGCTTCGAGCGTTTGCTGGATCGAGGCGCGCGCGTGCTGCATGCCGCAGTCGAGACAGGTTACGCCGTCGATGCCCCCATGCAGCTCGATCACGTCGCGGCTGCCCGCGCGCTGATGCAAGCCGTCGACGTTCTGCGTCACGAGCGTCGGCACGTGCCCCGCGGCTTCGAGCCGCGCGAGCGCGACGTGCGCGGCATTCGGCTGCGCCCGCGCGACGAGCGGCCAGCCGACCATGCTGCGCGCCCAGTAGCGCTGACGCATCGCGAGCGTGCCGAGAAATTCCTGCAGCGTGATCGGCGGCGAACGTTTCCATGCGCCGTTGTCGTCGCGATAGCCGGGGATGCCGGAATCGGTGCTGATGCCCGCGCCGGTCAGCACGAAAAGGCGCGGATGGCGCTGCACGAAACGATGCAGATCGTCGAGCGTGTGCGAGTCGGTCTGCTGGTCGGGCGGCGTGAGCTGAAGTTCGGTCATGACGGAGACAGTGGAAGATCGTGCGTGCTTCAGCGGCGCGGGCGCGGTTTGCTGCGCGGGGTTGTCGAGCGTGAGGGCCCGGCTTGCCGTTCGGCTTGTGATTCGGCTTGCGGCACGCTTTGCGGATTCGGTCGCGGCTCGCGCTCCGGCTTTTTTTGCGGCTTCTTTCGCGCTTCCTTTAGCGGCTCCTCACGCGCTTCTGTTCGCACTTCCTTTCGTGCAGCCAGCCGCGCGTCCTGCCTGTCCGCCTGGCGCTCGCGCCACACCGACAACGCGATCTCATAGCGTTCGAGCGCCTCGTCGTACAGATCGAACACACACTGCGTGCAGCCGCTATGGCAACAGTCTTCGAGATCGGGTTGCGCGGGCGGCTGCGGCGGCGGATCGTCGTCGCGTGAGGTGGCTCGGGGCACGGCGCGTGGCTTTCGCGTGATGACGGAAAGCGCTCAGTATAAGTTGATCGCGCGCGCCGCGCTCCTGTGCGCGGCGCGGCTTCGTCCGGTTCCGCGCCGCCTGTCCGCGCTCATCTGCCACCTATCCGCCACCTATCCGCCGCTGATACCCTCACCCTCGCCCGACGAACGGCATCTTGCTCGCCATGATCGTCATGAACTGCACGTTCGCCGAGAGCGGCAGGCTCGCCATATGCAGCACCGCATCGGCGACGTGCTGCACGTCCATCAGCGGCTCGATCGCGATTTCGCCGTTCGCCTGCGGCACGCCGCGCGCCATCCGCGCGGCCATGTCGGTGCCCGCGTTGCCGATGTCGATCTGGCCGCACACGATGTCGTACTTGCGGCCGTCGAGCGAGACGGCTTTGGTCAGGCCGGTGATGGCGTGCTTCGTCGCGGTATAGCCGATGCTGTTCGGCCGTGGCGCATGCGCCGAGATCGAACCGTTGTTGATGATGCGGCCGCCGCGCGGGTTTTGCGTCTTCATCAGGCCGAATGCCGCGCGCGTGCAGAGGAACACGCCGGTCAGATTGGTATCGACGATCGAGCGCCATTCGCTGATCTCGAGTTCGTCGATATCGACCGGCGAGCCGTTGCGGCCCGCGTTGTTGAACAGCACGTCGAGCCGGCCGAAGCGCGCACGCAGCGTGTCGAACAGCTGCGCGACGCTGTCGGCATCGGTCACGTCGCACGGCACCGCGAGCGCCTCGCCGCGCAGCGACTGCGCTTCCTGCGCGACTGCGTCGAGCGCAGCCTGACGGCGCCCCGCCAGCACGACGTTGTAGCCGTGCTCGAGCAGTCTGAGCGCGCAGGCGCGGCCGATGCCGCTGCCCGCGCCCGTCACCAGCGCCACTTTTCCGTTTTCCGTGTCCGACATCGCGCATCTCCTGTTGTGCTGGGTTGGGTGGCGGCGCATGACTTGCCGGGGCCGGTTCGCCGGACGAAGGCCGGTGTCCGCTGCGCCGCTTATCGCCCGGCACCATACAACAGCGGATCGGCGATCGCAAATGCGGCGGCTTGCCGTGGTGCGATTGCCGTCGCGCCGTGCCGGATCGAGGGTGAGGATAATAAGGATGAGCGCGATGAATCGCCCAGGGCGTGACGGCGAATTGCCGCTGCGCGCTCGCATCGGCACCGCCGCATCGCGAGCGGCGTCATCAGCCGCACCCTCGGCCGCATCACCCGCCGTATCACCCGAATCAGCACGCAAGCATGCGACTTTCAGCCCGCTTTCATCGGCCACGATTACCGCTTCACACGCATTCGGGCGCGGCCAACAATGGTATCGTTCGCGCTTGCGCGACGCGCACGATTCACAGCCTTACCGTGACGAAGGCGCACAGGAAGCATGTTTGATGAATGAATGCCCCAACCCGTCGCACGGCGCCGAGCCCGCGCCGCCGCGCCGCTGGCCGCGTACCGGCAATTCCGCGATGCTCAACGGCACGATCGCATGGCACGTCGTGGTGCTCGCCGGCTGGCTGCTCGCGCCGGCCGCGTGGCCGTGGTGGTTCGCCGCGATCTTCGTGAACCATGCGATGTTTACGATCACCGGACTCCTGCCGCGCACGGCGCTGCTCGGGCCGAACTGGACGCGCCTGCCCGCGAGCCCGCACAACCAGAACGCGATTGCCTTGACCATCGACGACGGTCCCGACCCCGTCGTCACGCCGCAGGTGCTCGATCTGCTCGACGCGTTCGGGGTCCGCGCGACGTTCTTCTGCATCGGCGCGCAAGTGGAGCGCCATCCGCGAATTGCACGCGACATCGTCGCGCGCGGCCATGCGCTCGAAAATCACTCGCAGGTTCACGTACATACGTTTTCGGTGACGCTGCCGGGCGCGCTCACGCGTGAAATCGCCGCCGCGCAGCGCACGCTCGAAAACGTGAGCGGCGCGCGGCCGATGTTCTTCCGCGCGCCCGCCGGCCTGCGCAACATCTTTCTCGAACCGGTGCTGCGCAAGCTCGACCTGCGCCTCGCCGCATGGACGCGGCGCGGCTACGACACGCGCGAGCGCAATCCGCACGTCGTCGCGCGCCGCCTGCTCGACGGTCTCGCCGCGCGCGACATCCTGCTGCTGCACGACGGCAATGCCGCGCTCACGATCGAAGGCAAACCGCTGATTCTCGCCGTGCTGCCGAGCGTGATCGAAGCGGCGCGCGAAAAGCATCTGCGTTTCGTGACGCTGCGCGAAGCGCGCGTCGGGGCGTGATGCCCCGATGCGTGATGCGATTGATGCGTCCGGTGCCATCAAGACGGCTAAAGCAACACCACCCAAGCGGCGCATGCGATAGGCGGCATAACGTGCCGCACCCGCTGCCCTTTCACGTCGAACGTTGAAGGCCAAACACCGAAGGCCCAACGCCGAACACCCGCCGCCGAACGCACCCTTCCCCCACACTACACGCGGAAATCCGCCGCCATATCCTCGTCGGTGCGTGCGTCAAGCTCGCCGCTGCGGCACGCCTTGAGAAACACGTCGTAGTCGCGCTCCACCTGGTCCGCGTAGCCGGTCGCATAACCGGTCAACGCTTCGGCAAACTGATCGCCGCGGCCGATATACGAGCTGATCTCGATCGCCTGGCCGCTCGCTTTCGCATGCGCGCGCGCCATGATCCAGCCGCACAGCCGCGCGTAGCCATCGAGCAGATCGCTGTCGAACAGTTCGATATTCGCGGACAGCTTCATGTCGCGCAACTGGCGGAAATAGAAATGCCGGCCGAGCGGCCCCGTCGCCCAGCCGAGGAAGATATCGCTCGCGGCCTGCAGCATGCGCTGCCCGTACACGACGCGCTCGCCCTCGTGTTTGACGGCCGGCGCCTTGTAGAACTGCGCGATGACCGAAGGCCGCGCTTCCTTCAATTGCAGAAACAAGGGCTTGTCCCTGTGATCGACGAGCAGCACCGCGAGGCAGCGCGTACCGACACTGCCGACGCCCACCACCTTGAACACGATGTCCTGCATCGTGAAGTGATCGAGCAGTTCGCGGCGGTCGTGCGACATCGTCTTGCGGTAATCGGCCCAGACGTGCTCGACCATTTTGTCGACGTTGCCCTTGCGGTAGGTGTCGGCGTCTTCCGCCGTGAACAGCGTATTCGCGCCGAGCACGTGAAAAAGTGCGGGCGGCGCATCGTGGACCTTCCAGCGCTCGCCGTCGAACGAGGCCATTTTTTCGAGCAGGCTCTCGTTCGTGCGGCTCGCGGCTTTTTCCATGCCGCGCCGTATCGCGCGCCGGCGCTCGGGCGTCAAGGCGGTTTCCGCCATCAGGTCGAAGGTGACGCGGTCGTACCAGAGTTCGAGCGCGCCGCACTGCGCATACTGGGCCATGCGATCGCGGTACGAACGGACCGCCGTCATCACGAGGCTTTCCGCCGTGCCGCGGCTCAGGCGCATCTGGCGCGCGGCCACCACGAAGCTCGCGGTCAGGCGTTTCAGGTCCCATTCGAAGGGACCGACCGAGACTTCGTCGAAGTCGTTCAGATCGAAGACCAGTTGCCGCTCGGGCGTCGCGAACCCGCCGAAGTTCATCAGATGGCCGTCGCCGCAGATCGGCATGCTGAGGCTCGTATCGGGCACCTTGCTCAGGTCGTGCGCCTGCAGAATCGCGCTGCCGCGAAAGAACGCGAAGGGCGACGCGGCCATGCGCCCGTAGCGCAGCGGCACGAGATTTTCGATCCGGCCGGCGCTGCTCTGCTTCAGAAGCGCGAGCGGATCGCGGTGCAACTCGCCGACCGCGCGATGGCTCGAGCGTTTCGAATGCTCGCGGGCGGCGCGCCCGCGCGCTTCCCGCTCGGCAATGGTGCTGGCTTTCATGCTGTTTCTCCGTTTGCGTCCTGATCTGGCGATGACGGGGACTGCATAGATCGCGGCGACTGCCCCTGCGATCATAGCGGGTCGGAACAGGTCATCGGTAAAAATGTTGCCCCGGCGATTCGCCCCGAGCGAACGAATGCGGCAACGCGCCCCGCCTCCTCATTCATTGCGAATATCGACCTGCGTTAATTGCGCAGATCGGCTTTGCTCTCCCCATCAATTTTTAATACCGTTGTACCTGCAACGGCACCGAATTTGCTGCGCACGGTTTGTTTCGACGCGATGCGTTGAATCTCGACGCATCGTCAGCCTGCATTGGCCTTTCAATGGAGTCAACGGAACGTCATGTCCACGCACACCGAATGCCCGGATTCGGGCGACCCCGCCCTTCCGGAACAACGCCCGGAACCCGCCCACCCCTCGCAACCTTCTCAACCCTCTCACCCCTCTCAACCCTCTCAACCGTCACGCCGCCGCTTTCTCCAGTCGGCCGCCGCCGCCGCGACGATCGGCGCGGCACCGCCTCTGCGCGCGCAAACTGAGGCACCAGCCCCAGCCACGGCCACGCCGCCAGCCAATCCGGCCGTGCCGCCGCGCCCGGTCGCGTTGAACGTCAACGGCCGCGCCTACTCGCTGCAACTCGAACCGCGCGTGACGCTGCTCGACGCGCTGCGCGAATACGCCGGCCTGATGGGCACGAAAAAAGGTTGCGACCGCGGCCAGTGCGGCGCCTGCACGGTGCTCGCCGACGGCCGCCGCATCAATTCGTGTCTGACGCTCGCGGTCATGCACGAAGGCGAAAACATCACGACCGTCGAAGGACTCGCGACCAACGGCGTGTTGAGTCCGCTGCAACGCGCGTTCATCGAGCACGACGCGTTCCAGTGCGGCTACTGCACGCCCGGGCAGTTGTGCTCCGCGACGGCCCTGCTCGGCGAGTTCCGCAACGGTGCGGCGAGCGCCGCGAGCGCCGACGTGCGCACGCGTCCCGCCGCGCTTTCCGACGCGGAGATCCGCGAGCGCATGAGCGGCAACCTCTGCCGCTGCGGCGCCTACGCGAACATCGTCGCCGCGGTGCGCGCCGCGCACGGCAACGCGTAACGGAGACCGTCATGGATGCGATCTCCTACGAACGCGCCGGCGACGTCGCGAGCGCGCTGCGCGCCGCGCAACAACCGGGCGCGGTATTTATCGGCGGCGGCACGAATCTGCTCGATCTGATGAAGGGCGGCGTCGCGCGGCCCGTGCGGCTCATCGACATCACGCATATCGACGGGCTCGATGCGATCACGGCGCTGCCCGGCGGCGGCATCCGCATCGGCGCGCTCGTGCGCAACAGCGATGCGGCCAATCACGCGCTCGTGCGCGAATCCTACCCGTTGCTATCCCAAGCGCTGCTCGCGGGCGCGTCGGCGCAGTTGCGCAATATGGCGACGGTCGGCGGCAATCTGCTGCAACGCACGCGCTGCGGCTATTTCTACGACACGGCCTTCACCCAGTGCAACAAGCGCCTGCCCGGCAGCGGCTGCGCGGCGCTCGGCGGACACAACCGCATGCACGCGATTCTCGGCGCGAGTCCGCAATGCATCGCGGTCAATCCGTCCGATATGAGCGTTGCGCTGGCCGCGCTCGATGCGACCGTGCGGGTGAGCGGCGCGAACGGCGAGCGCACGATCGCGTTCGCCGATTTTCATCGGCTGCCCGCCGAGCGGCCCGACGTCGATACGACCCTGCTGCCCGGCGAGCTGATCACCGCCGTCGATCTGCCGCCGCCGCTCTTCAGCGCGCACTCGCACTATCTGAAAGTGCGTGACCGCGCCAGTTACGCATTCGCGCTGGTCTCGGTGGCCGCCGCGTTGCAGATGGACGGCGCGCGCGTAGAGACCGCGCGCATCGCGCTCGGCGGTGTCGCGCCTAAACCGTGGCGCGCGAGCGCGGCCGAACGGATGCTGGCCGGCCAGCCGCTCACGCAGAGCACGCTCGGGAACGCCGCCGCAGCCGCGCTCGACGGCGCGCGGCCGCTGCGCGACAACGGCTTCAAGGTGCAGCTCGCGCAACGCGCGATCGTGCGCGCGATCAACGAGGCGGCCGGTTACGCGGGAGGTGTCGCATGAATCTGATCGGCCAGCCGCTCGATCGCGTCGACGGCCTGCTCAAGGTCACCGGCGATGCGCGTTATGCGGCCGAATTCCCCGAAGCGCGACTCGCGCATGCGGTGCTCGTGACCAGCACGATTGCGCGCGGCACGATCGCGTCGATCGATGCGAGCCATGCCGAGGCCGTGCCCGGCGTGCTGCTCGTGATGACCTGCCGGAACGCCCCGCGCCTGCCGAACGGCGGTCAGCTCGCGCCGCCGGCCGGGCGGCGTCTGTCGCTCCTGCAGGACAACGAAGTGCATTACAGCAACGAGCCGGTCGCGGTGGTGGTCGCCGATACGCTCGAACATGCGACCGATGCCGCGCGCCAGCTGCGCATCGCCTATCGGGCCGAGGCCGCGGCGCTCGACTTCGCGCAGGCGAAGCCGAACGCGCATGCGCCCATCAAGCCGCAAGGCCGTCAGACCGACACGCAGCGCGGCAGCTTCGAGGACGGCATGCGCGGCGGCGCGGTGCATATCGAGGCGACCTATACGACGCCGATCGAGCATCACAATCCGATGGAGCCGCACGCGACGATGGCGCGCTGGGACGGCCCGCAACTGACGCTCTACGATTCGACCCAGGGCGTGAGCAACGCGGCGCAGGCGGTCGCCAGGGTGTTCGGCATGCCGGCCGGCGACGTGCGCGTGATCTCGCCGTTCATCGGCGGCGGCTTCGGCGGCAAGGGCTCGTCGTGGTCGCACGTATCGCTGTGCGCGATGGCCGCGCGGCAAACCGGACGGCCGGTGCGGCTCGTGCTCGAACGTCCGCAGATGTTCGGCCCGGTCGGCGCGCGCCCGCGCACCGAGCAGCACTTCGTCATCGCGGCGCGGCGCGACGGCACGCTGACCGCGATGCGCCACGACAGCTTCTCGAACACCTCGACGATCGAGGACTGGACCGAGACCTGCTGCATGGTCACGCGCATGCTCTATGCGGTGCCCAATCAGGTAACGACGCACCGGCTCGTGCCGCTCAATCTCGGCACGCCGACCTTTATGCGCGCGCCCGGCGAAACCACGGGCTCGTTCGCGCTCGAATCGGCGATGGACGAACTCGCTGCCGCGCTCAAGATGGACCCGCTCGCGCTGCGCCTCAGGAACTACGCCGAGCGCGATCCGCAGGAGAACAAACCGTGGTCGGGCAAGTCGCTGCGCGAGTGCTATCAGATCGGCGCGGAGAAATTCGGCTGGTCGCGCCGCTCGCCCGCGCCGCGCTCGATGCGCGACGGCAACACGCTGATCGGCATGGGCATGGCGACCGCCACCTATCCGGCCAACCGCAGCGAGGCGGCGGCGCTCGCGCGCATTCTGCCGGACGGCACCGCGATGGTCGCCTCGGGCACCCAGGACCTCGGCACCGGCACCTATACCGTGATGACCCAGGTCGCCGCCGATGCGCTCGGCTTCGCGCCCGAAAACATCCACTTCGCGCTCGGCGATTCGACCCTGCCGCGCGCGCCGGGCTCGGGCGGCTCGCAATCGGCGGCAAGCGTGTCGCCGGCCGTGCGCGAGGCGGCAAGCGCGGCGCGCGGCCAGCTGCTCGCGCTCGCGCTCGCCGATCAGGCGTCGCCCGTGCATGGCCTCGCGCCCGAGGACGTCACCGTCGCCGACGGCTGGGTCGTGAGCCGCTCGCAGCCGGACCGGCGCGATCCGGCCGCGGCGATCATCGCGCGCGCGGGCGGCAAGCCGATCGAGGCGACCTCGACGGTCAGGCCCGGCAACGAGAAGCAGCAGTACGCGTTCCACTCGTTCGGCGCGGTGTTCGTCGAGGTGCATGTCGACGCGGACCTCGGCACGATCCGCGTGCCGCGCGTGGTGGCCGTCTACGACGTGGGGCGCGTGCTCAACGAGAAGACCGCGCGCAGCCAGATGATGGGCGGCATCGTGTGGGGCATCGGCGCGGCGCTGCAGGAAGAGTCGTCGCTCGATACGCGCTACGGGCGCTTCACGAACGCGAATCTGGCCGAGTATCACGTGCCCGTGAATGCCGATATCGACACGCTCGACATCGCCTTCATCGGCCGGCCCGACCCGTATATCAACTCGCTCGGCGTGCGCGGGATTGGCGAGATCGGCATTACGGGCGTGCCGGCCGCGATCGCGAATGCGGTGTATCACGCGACCGGCGTGCGGGTGCGGGATCTGCCGATTACGCTCGATAAGGTGATGCGGGTTTAGTGGTGTGTGTCGGGGTGTTGGCGGTGGGGTGTTGGCCGTGCGGTGCTGGCGGTGGGCGATTGGCAGCGCGCGATTGCGTTACGGTGTCGAAAAGCGGCGCGGCCAACGCCATATGCCGGCATTCGCGCTTGCCTGACGTGGCCTTGCATCGCACAATCGGTCTCGTTCCTTCTATTGGGATTCGCCGATGGCCTACGCCTCGCTCGCCACAGGTGTCTTGCTCGCCGCCGGGTTCGGCTCGCGTTTCGATCCGGACGGGCTGCGCAACAAACTGCTCGCACGCCTGCCCGACGGCACGCCCGTCGCTCATGAATCGGCGCATCGGCTGCTGCTCGTCGTGCCGCATGTGATCGCGGTGGTGCGGCCCGGCTCGGATGCGCTCGCCCGCGTGCTCAACGATGCCGGCTGCGACGTCGTGTTCGCGGCCGGCGCCGAACGCGGCATGGGCGCGAGCCTCGCGGCGGGCATCGCAGCGAGCGACGACGCCGAGGGCTGGATCGTCGCGCTCGCGGACATGCCGCGCATCTCGATTCCGACGATCGAAACGGTGGCCCGCACGCTCGACGACGGCGCCGCGCTCGTCGCGCCGTTTTACGACGGACAGCGCGGCCATCCGGTCGGCTTCGGCGTCGAGCATTGCGAGGCGCTGCTCGCGCTCGACGGCGACGCGGGCGCCAGATCGCTGCTGATGACCCAACGTTTGACGCGCGTGGATGTCGACGATCCGGGCATCCTGCGCGACGTCGATACGCCGGAGGATTTGCGCGGGATTTAGGGGCGGTTTTTGCGGCTTTGCCGTTCTGCGGGTTTGTCACCCGCCGGCGGCGAACCCGGCATGCGCTTGCCTCGTTCTCACGGCCATTCTCAGAGCCATTTCGCCGCAGTCATCCCGAGCCTCGACCGCGCGGCATCTCCCGGCAAAAGCATCGGACTCGCCCAACCCGTCACCCCCGCTTGCCCCAATCCCCCTTTGCGCACATACTGTATATTTATACAGTATTTTGCCGTCGTGAAACGCATCCTGATCGAACCGACTTTTGCCGCCTGGCGCCGTGCGGCGCGCGAAGCGCTGCGCGAAGGCATCGAGCCTCTATCGGTCGAATGGATTGAAGCCGAGGGCGAGGGCGAAGCGGAAAAAACCGCAACGCCACGAACCCGACCGTTCCTGGATAAAACCACCCTCGGCGCCGAAACGCCGCTCCTCGCTCGCCCCACACCCGCCATCCCCCGCGATCTGCTCGTGCAGCTAAAAACCGCCGCGTGCCATCGCTCGGACGATCGCTGGACTCTGCTCTACCGCATCCTGTGGCGCTGGACGCAGGGCGAACGCGGCGTCATCGAACTGCACGACCCCGACGGCGCGCTGCTCGCGCAACGCGTCGAGGCGATCGAGCGGGCCACCGCCGAACTCGTGCTCGGCACGCTGTTCAGACGGCGCGATCCGTCGATGGGGCCACCGGAATTCGTCGGCTGGTACGAGCCGCATCACGACCTGCTCGAACGCGCCGCCACGGAGTTCGCCGCGGACATGGGCAACTCCACGTGGATGCTCGCGACCCCGCGAGGCGCGGCGTTCTGGAACGGCATGCTGTTGCGCATCGGCCGGCCGGCCGCGGAAGAATATATCGAGGCCGAACATGCTTTGCCGGCGAGCGCGATGACCGGCGAAGCCGTCACGAGCGAACCGGCCGAAGCACTATGGCTTGCCTGGTACGCGAACGTCGTCAACGCGCAACCTGCGCCGGTGCCGCTGCGCTACTGGCGCACGCCGCCCGCCGGTCCGCCGCTGCCCGTGCATCTCGCACGCGAGCGCACGCGTCTTGGCGCGCGGGGTGCCGCCGTTCACGTGGCGCAGCCACCGCCCATCGAGATTTCCGCGCTCACGCCGCCGTTGCGCGAGCCGAACGGCCCGCTCGCCACCTGCCGGCGCTGCGGACTGTGGCGCAATGCGAAGCAGGCTGTCGCCGGAATCGGTCCCGCGCACGCGGCGATCATGGCGCTCGGCGAGCAGCCCGGCGAATACGAGAACCAGCACGGCGAACCGTTCGGCGGCGCGGCCGGGCAGTTGCTCGATACGGTGCTTGCGCGCGCCGGTGTCGAGCGCGCGGCGTTGTATCTGACCTATGCGGTCAAGCATTACAAGTGGGAGATAGCGACCGAGGCGCGCGCTATTCCACGGCAGCCTGGCGCGCAGCGCGAGAGCGGGCAGCGCGTCCATCGCGCGCCGGAACGCAGCGAAGTCGAGGCTTGCGGATACTGGCTGGACGAGGAGCTGACGCAAGTCGCCCCGCGCGTCGTCGTCACGCTCGGGCCGACCGCGCTGAAAGCGTTGACCGGCGCGCACGTCAATCTGTCCGAATACCTCGGGCTCACGATCGCGCATCGCGGACGCCTGATCGTGCCGACGTGGCATCCGTCGTACGCGCTCAGAACCGCCGACGCGCGGCTGCGCGAGGATATCGTCGCGAACCTCGTGGCGGCGTTCAGGCGCGCGGCGGTGTTGGCGGCTCAGACGGCTCAGGCAACTCAGGCAACTCAGGCAATTTAGACTGCTTAGGCGCTACGCCGCGCGATCAGTCATACAAACAGCAACGGCAAACATCCGCGACAAACGGCTTCGCCCCACCACGTCACTACGTCACCACACAGCCACACCACCACCCGACAGCAAGTCCGAACCTCCCGACATCGTCGCTTCGTCATACGCGGCGATCCGCTCTTCGGGCACACCGCTTGCGCGTCAGGAAACCGAGCGCAATCCGCGACGATTCCGCCTAAGCTGAGTTGACGCCGCGTTTTTCGCGCGCATCCGCATCTGCCTCGCAATCACACGCTTCGCTACACCCTGGCCGCGCCTTGCATCGCGCCGTGCATGGCGTCCCGAATCGCACCTCGAATTGCGCCCCGAATCGCACCCCGAATTGCATCCCCCAAACACGCCTTGACCCGCCCCGCACGCCATGAGCGAAACCACCCCACGCCTGTTCATCGTCTCGCCCCATTTCGACGACGCCGTCTTCAGCTGCGGCGCGCTGCTCGCCGCGCATCCCGACGCCGCCGTCTGCACGGTGTTCGCCGCGTCGCCCGAGCACGACATGCGCACCGAGTGGGATAAAAAAGCGGGCTTCGCGAGCGCGCGCGAGGCGATCCGCGAACGCACGCGCGAAGACAATCGCGCGCTCGACGTGCTCGACGCGATTCCGCTGCGTATGCCGTTTCGCGACGGCCAGTACGCCGATTCGCCGTCGATCGGCCAGATGGCGGCCGCGCTCGAGGAAACGATCTATCGCACGACCGCCAACACGCTGCTGATGCCGCTCGGCCTGCAGCACGACGACCACGCGCGCGTGTTCGAAGCCTGCTGCGAAATCCTGCCGCGGCTCACGCATCTGCACTGGTTCGGCTACGAGGAAGCGATTCACCGGCTCACGCCGGGCGCGCTGCAGGCGCGGCTCGCCGATCTCGCGCGGCGCGGCATCGTCGCGACGCCGGCGCACCCGAGCGCGGACCATACGATCGACATGCAACGCCGCGCGCAGCTCAAGCGCGAAGCCGTCAACGCCTACGCGAGCCAGTTGCGCGCGTTCGGCGCCGGCCATTACGACGACGTATTCGCAACCGAGCGCTACTGGCAACTGAGCGTCGGCCGCCGCGCGAAAAAATAGGGAAAAGTAGCCGACAGGAAGCGTGGCCAGCGCCTACGCTTGAATACAAAACGACGGAGACGGGCAGCGCATTTCGGCAGCGGCCCGCATGCATGGACCGTGTTGGCCCGCACTGGCCCTTACTGGCCCGCGGCAACCCCTCTCCGCCCGATTTCGCGCATTCCAACCGCAAAGGTGACGCCATGAGCGACGACCTGCACACGAGCCCGATTCCCGACCCGAACGCCGATCCGAACCGCGACCCCGAGGCCGATCCGCTCGTGCCGCCCGCGCCCGGCCATCATGTCGAGGAACCGCAGCGGCCCGACGGACCGCCGGACAAAGACCCCGTATGAGCGATACCGCTCACGGCGCCCCGGCATCGCACGCAGCGCGGGCCGCTCAGCGCATCAGGTCGGTAAAGCCTTGCAGCAGGCGGTCGATATCGGCCGCATGGATGTTGCCCATCGTCGAAATGCGGAACAGCTCCGCCGACAGACCACCCTGCCCCGCGTAGATGACGAAGCCGTGCGCCTTCAGCGCGTCGTGCAGTTGCGGATACGCGATGCCGTCCGGCAAGCGGTACGCGCGCAGCACCACCGACGACTGATCCAGCGGCAACACGCTACCGATGCCGCGCTCGGCGAGCCCCGCGCGCGCCTGCCCGGCGAGCCCCGCATAGCGCGCATGGCGCGCGCGCCAGCCGCCTTCGTCGGCGAGTTCGCGCAGCGCTTCGACGAGCGCGTAGTACGCGTGAACCGAGGGCGTGAACGGCGTATTGCGCTGATCCTGCAAGCGCGCGAGACGGCCGAGATCGAGGTAGTACGTGCGGCTCGCCGCCCGCGCGAGCGCCGCGCGCCGCACCAGCACGAACGACGCGCCCGGCACGCCGTGCAGACATTTGTTCGCGGTGGCGGCGACCGCATCGAGACTCGCGTCGGCGAAATCGATCGCCTCGGCGCCGAAGCTGCTCACGCCGTCCACCAGCAGACGCAGGCCGCGCGCGCGGCACAGGGCGCCGAGCGCGGCGATGTCGTTCAGACGCCCCGTGGTCGTCTCGTGGTGGATCACCGCGACGTGCGTGAACGACTTGTCGGCGTCGAGCCGACCGGCGATCTTCGCGAGATCGGGCGCGTCCATCCAGTCGTGCTTCAGCGCTTCGTGCGCGATGCCGTATTGCGTCGCGATCTGCGCGATGCGCTCGCCGTACACGCCGTTTTCGACGACAAGCAGCTTGCCGCCCTGCGGCACGAGCGCGGCCGTCATGCTTTCGACGGCGGCCGTGCCGGAGCCCGTCATCAGCACGGCCTGCCATTCGTTCGGGTCGAGCCCGTACACGTCGACAAGACGCGTGCGCGCCTCTTCCTGCAAATCGAAAAACTCGCTTTCGCGATGGCACAGGTCCGTCTGCAACAGGCTGTTGCGGACACGCTCGGTGAGCGTCACCGGGCCGGGGTTGAGCAGCAGCATGGGGGTTCCTTCAATTGCGATGGGTTCAGGCGGCGCCGATGTGGCGCATCAGGCGCATCTTCACATCGGGCGGCGTGATGGTCGGGCGCGGCAGGCCGTCGGGCGTGCCGCGGCGAATCGTCAGGCATGCGAAGCGCGGACCGTCGAGCAGCGGCGCGGCGAACAGCGCGTCGAGCACGGCCGGATCGTCGCTTTCGACCGCCGACGCATAGCCGCACGCGGCCGCCACGCCCGCGAACGACACCTGCGCCGACACCGTCGCCTGGCCGCCGGTCGAATCGTGCGCGCCGTTGTCGAGCAGCACGTGCGTGAGGTTCGCCGGACCGTATGCGCCGAGCGTCGCGAACACGCCCATGCGCATCAGCGCGGCGCCGTCGCCGTCGAGCGCGACCACGCGCAGGTCCGGCCGCGCGAGCGCAAGACCGAGCGCGAACGGCGTCACGCAGCCCATCGAGCCGACCATGTAGAGCTGGTTCTCGCGATCGTCGATGGCATAGAGTTCGCGGCCGCAAAAGCCGGTCGAGGCAAGCACCACGGTCGAGTCGAGCGGCGTATGCGCGATGACCTTTTGCAGCGCATCGTGACGCGTCGCAAGTTCGTTGGCGGCGACGCCGCGGAACTCAGCGCGCGGCGCCACCGGCGTCTTGCGCGCGGGCGCGCCGCCGTCCTTCAGTTCGTACGGCGCGACGCTGCCCTTTTGCATCACGAGCGCATACGGGCGGCCGGTCGCGTCCATGTGCGCGACCGCTCGCTCGAGTGCCGGGCCAATCGCATCCGCCTCGGTCGGGAAGGTCTCCCATGGGATTTCCATCGTGTCGAGCATCGCCGGCGTGATCGGGCCCATCAGCGCGTGCTGCGGCTCGTCGGCGACGCCGGGCTGGCCGCGCCACGTGACGATCAGCAGTTGCGGCAAACGGAAGGTCCATGTCAACGAGGTCAGCGGGCTCACCGCGTTGCCGAGCCCCGAATTCTGCATCATCGTGATGCCGCGCCGGCCGTTGCGCGCGCCGAGCGTGACGCCCGCGATCAGCGCGACCGCGTCGCCCTCGTTGGCCGCCGATACGTAGTGCAGCGAGTCGTCCTGCAACACGTAGTTGATGAACGGCGTCAGATATGAGCACGGCACGCCCGCGTACCAGTCGAAACCGCGCTCGCGCGCCGCCTCGACGAACTGTGCGGCTTCGATCATCGCGCGTCTCCGTGTGCTTCCTGCTGTGCTTCATGCTTCGCTACCGCGCCCGCCGCCGTCGCGAACGGCGCCTGCGCGTGGGCGAAATCGCCCGCGCGGCGAAAGTCGTCGAGATCGTTGACACCGCGCCAGTGACCATGCACGTACTGCACCTCGATCGATTCGCCGGCTTCGATCAGCGCATTGAGCAGCGCTGGCATGTCGAGCGAGGCGAAATCCGCCCGTGCCTGCAACTGCGCCATCACGGCCTGCAAGCGCTCGCGCCCCGCGCCGCGCACGTTCAGCAGACCGACCCAGCGGCCATGCGGCGCCTGTGCGGCGCTCGCCGCCGCCGACTCAGCCTGAGCCTGCCCGCTCGCGACATGCCGCAGCACGACCTTCGTGCCGAACAGGCCGCGGTCGTCGACCGCCGAGCACCACGCGAAATCGCGCACGCTCGCGTTTTCCGCGTCGGTCAGCGACGAATCGACGACCACGCTGAAGGCCGCCTCGCTCTCCACCAGATCGCGCAGGATATAGCTGCGGAACAGCAGATCGCCGTACGAGATCACGGTATCGCCGCTCAGCGTGTCGAGCGCGCACGCGAGCGACGCGAGTTCGCCAGTCTGCGCATGTTGTTCGTTGACGACGAGCTTGATGCCGGCCGTTTCGATCGCGTCGGCGCGATAGCCGCCGACCACCGTGATGTCGTTGACACCCTGCTTCTTGAACGCATCGACGAGCCAGCGCAGCAGCGGCTTGCCCGCGATCGGCAGCATGACTTTCGGACGATCCTCCGTGACGGCTTCGAGCCCCTTGCCGCGGCCCGCGGCAAGCACGACGGCGGAGCCGGCCGCACGGCCGCTCGACAGATAGCGGTCTTCGGCTTCCGAGTATTCGTCGGCATCCTGCAGACGGAAGATTTCGTTGACGGCGGCGATGCTGTCCTCGACGTTGACGAGCGTTTCGCTCGCATGGATGTCCTTCGCGACCGCCTGCATCGCCGAGGTGGACGCGCGGATCAGATGGTTCGCCCAGATCACGGCGCTGATGCCCGCCTCGCGGAACACGTCGGTCGGCGTGCTGTAGTACTTGGTCGGCACGATCACGAGCGGCGCGCGGCCGGCCCATTCGCGCGCGAATTCGAGAATCTCGTCGGGGCGCGACAGCTTGCTGTGAATCAGGATCGCATCGGCGCCGGCCTGGCGGTAGGCTTCGGCGCGGCGCAGCGCTTCGTCCATGCCCCAGCCCGCGATCAGCGCCTCGACGCGCGCGACGATCGAGAAATGCTCGTCGTTCTGCGAGTCCTTGCCGGCTTTGATCTTGCCGCAGAATTCGTCGATCTCGGCAAGCGGCTGCGCCTCGCCGTTGATAAAGCTGTTGGTCTTCGGAAACTGCTTGTCTTCGATACACACGCCGGCGATGCCGCGCTGTTCGAGCTTGCGCACGAGGCGGCGCACGTTGTTGAAGTTGCCGTAGCCGGTGTCGCCGTCGAGCAGGATCGGCAGATCGCTCGCGTCGGCCATGAATTCGAGCGTGTCGACCACCTGAGTCCAGCTCGCCTCGTTGTTGTCGCGCACGCCGAATTGCGCGGAGATCGCGAGGCCCGAGCCCCAGATCGCCTTGAAGCCGGCTTCGCGAACGATGCGCGCGGACAGGCCGTTATGGGCCTCCATCATGAATTCGAGCTCGTTGCTGAGCAGCATCTGGCGCAGACGCGCACTGCGGGATTGGGAAACAAAAACGGGTTCGCGGGCGTTCATTTTCAATACTCCTGATGGCGGGCTTATTGGTGTTTTTCTATGCCCGGCTGGCGACGGGAAAAGCGCGACTATAACGGAATTCTTTATGGCGGGTTTTCTGGAATACACACGCATTTCCGGTGTTGCGATTAAGTGGAGAAATGTGCTGTTTTTTGCGCCTGCGGTCGAATAAAGGAGTTCTGTGTTTGTTTGGCGTTTTGTGGAGTCTTGATGCGATGGCTTACTGTGTGTTTTTCCATGATCCTTTCTGGGTATGGCTCAGATGGGTATCTGGCTTACACGGTGGTTTTCTGGCGCCTATATTTACTCATGCTTTGAATCGTTATTTTTCACGGAGAATTGCTATTTAATTAAAATTCGCAAATATTATTTTTAAATACATATCAAATAACACACCAATAACAGCACCAGAATCGCCACCACAATCATCGGCTAAACCGTTTATAAACAGACACACAAGCCAGCGAATTGGCACGCAAAACGGCAGATTTTCCTGCTGGTAATCAAACCGAATTGCGCCGTCAACACAGCGAGCGGTGCATAAACAGCAATCCAATAGACGCTCGTGGTCCAAGCCCCGCTGCACCGGCTCCCGATCACAGTGACGCCCGGCGCGCTCGCGCCGGGCGTGATGCTGCTCGTGCAGCGGGCCACCCTATGCCATCGGTGCACGAGCGGGCTAGTTGTCGGCTAACTTCCGCGAGACAACGTAGACATCCACGCTACCCATGGAACATTCGGCAGACGATGCTTCGCTTGACGTGATGACCTCGATCACGCGCCCCGACTTGTCATGGAACGTCATGTCGTACACATCGCGATAAAGGTCCTGGCCGACTTTCTGCGATGCGATGCGCACCGCTTGCGTTTTCGACGCGTCGAGCTTTGTGGGATCGATGATGCCTGCATTCCGCAGCTTCACTTCGGCGATGCTCCTGGGCCAGCTAACGCACTGCGCAGGTGAGCCCACCATGGCAAAGGCGGGAGCAGTGAGAAGGATAGATGCGGAGATGGCGATTGCTTTCATTCATGGCGTTGCAGCGTATAGGCGTCCGCGTGCTGGTCATTTCTCAAGCGCTCCTTCCCGTTGGTGAAAGCGTTCACCGTAGACGCACGGGCCGATAGCGTGCAATCGGACGACTCCTAAATGCGAGCGACAAGCCGGCGAGCAGGCAAAAAGAAGGCGCTCCACAGGCCGGGAGCGCCTCTTCAACACGCCGCGTCGGAGTTGACGCATCAATCGAACGAGCCAGCCGCGCCGATTTTGCAAGTCCGCGCGTTTTTTTATCTGGCCGGAACTGCCCCCACCTCTTTGCGCCTCGACCGCTCGCTCAGCCATCCTTTCATAAGCCTCGCCATTAAATTACGTTTTCTTTACAATCATGCAGCAGCGACGGTCCTCCCCATGCGCCCGCAGCGCCTTGCAATCGCGCAACCGGCAATGACCGTCGCCTCGCGCCGCCGGCCACACCGCCATTGCGTCCTGGCGTACCGGCGGCCTCGTTCAATCGAGAGTCCCGTTATTCGCGCCCATGATCCACAAGAAGAAACCGCCATCGCACGATCCCTACGCGCCCGTCGCGAAGAACCCGCTGCTCGCCGCGCGCCTGCCCGCGTGGCGCTCGACATTCGTCGTGCTGCTCGTGTTCGGCGCGTTCGCGGCGCTCGCGGGCCGCGCGTTCTGGGTGCAGATCGTGAACCAGGACTTCTACGCCGGCGAGGGGCAAAAGCGCTATCAGCGCGTGCTCGAACTCGATGCGACGCGCGGACGGATCGTCGATCGCCACGGCTCGATGCTCGCGGTCAGCCTCGCAACCTACGAAATCTGGGCCTCGCCGAAGCTGCTCGAAGAGGGCGCGCTCGCGCCGCTCGCGAAGCTGCTCGACCTGCCGCTCGCGGAGTTGCGCAGACGCGTCGGCGGCGAGCACAGCTTCGTGCTGCTCAAGCGCCAGGTCGATGCCGACACCGCCGCGCATCTGTCGCGGCTCGGGCTCGCCGGCATCACGCAGATCGCCGATTCGAAACGCTTCTATCCCGAAGGCGAATCGGCCGCGCACGTGGTCGGCTTTACCGACATCGAGGACAACGGCCAGGAGGGTGTCGAGCTCGCCGCCAACGAACGGCTACTCGGCGTGCCGGGCCAGCGCGAGGTGATCCGCGACCGGCTCGGCCGCGTCGTGTCGGAGACCCGGCCGCTCGTGCCCGCGCGCAACGGCGACACGATCCGCCTGACGATCGACCGGCGCATCCAGCAACTCGCGTACGCGCAACTGAAGGCCGCGATCGCGCAGCACAAGGCCGAAGCGGGCAGCGTGGTCGTGCTCGATGCGCGTAACGGCGAGATTCTCGCGCTCGCCAACTATCCGAGCTTCGATCCGAACAACCGCGCGCGCCTCTCCGGCCGGCAACTGCGCAATCGCGCGGTGATCGATACGTTCGAGCCCGGCTCGACGATCAAGCCGCTCGTCGTCGCGCTGTCGATCGACGAGGGCAAGGTGCGGCCGCACAGCGTCATCGACACGGCGCCTGGCTGGTACCGGATCGGCCCGGCCGTGATCCACGACACGTCGAATCACGGCGCGATGACGGTCGCCGAGGCGGTGCAGAAGTCGAGCAACATCGCGCTCGCGAAGCTCGCGCTGAACCTGCCGGCCGAAACCATCTGGACCAAGTACCGGCAATACGGGCTCGGCGCGAAGCCCGAGCTGACCTTTCCGGGCGTGGCCGCCGGCAAGGTGCGTCCGTACAAGCGCTGGCGTCCGATCGAACAGGCGACGATGGCGTACGGCTACGGGTTGTCGGTATCGCTGCTGCAGATCGCGCAGGTCTACACCGCCTATGCGGGCGACGGCACGATGCAGCGCGTGAGCCTGTTGCGCGATCCCGATGGCGCGGACAGCGCGGCCGGCGTGAACATGAACGCGGCCATGAACGCAAACGCCGACGATGCGCTGCTGGCCGCCGAACGCGGCGTGCCCGTGACGACGCCGGCGACCGCGCGCGCGATCCGCAATATGCTCGAAATGGCGACCGGCGCGGGCGGCACGGGCCGCGCGGCGACGGTGGACGGCTACCGCGTCGGCGGCAAGACCGGCACCGCGCGCAAACAGATCGGCGCGGGCTATGCGAAAAACCGCTATCGCGCGCTCTTCGTCGGCATGGCGCCGATGAGCGACCCGCGCCTGATCGTCGCCGTGATGATCGACGATCCGGCCGGCAAGGCGTTCTATGGCGGCACGGTGGCGGGGCCGGTGTTCAGCGGCGTGACGGGCGGCGCGCTGCAACTGCTCGGCGTGCCGCCCGATGCGGCGCAATCGCTCTGAGCGTCGGCGGACAGGTCAACGCGGCAAGGGTCGTGCTCACCTTCGCGAGACCGCACATCTGCGCGGCAGTGGCGCATCTTTTAAGTCTCGCTTAATTCTTCCCTGCAACTATCACGCAAACCATCCCCTGTTGAGCCGCCAGAACATCGGCGGCGCTTTTTCTCTCAACGGGTATCAAAGACGCGAGGCGAACGAGCCGATGGCCGCGAAGAAAAAGGAGGCACTCATGGTTGAAGAGATGGTTTTCGAACACCTGCGCGCCATGCCCGATCACGAATGGACTCGCCAGATCCACTCCTGCAAGGTCTCCGATCCGCTGCAACCGCCGTGGGGCCGCTCCTACCGGCTCGTCGAATGGACGATGAAGCACACGCCCGAAGCCAGCCGCCGCGTCGTTCCCGCCGAAAGTACTCCGCTCGAAATCGCACAGGCCGTGGTATCCCACGTGCCGGGCCGGCGCTTCTGCCAGCACGGCGATTGATCTCCGCCTTCACGACACGCAGCGCGTTACCGCGTTGGCTGCGGCCTTGATTCCAGCCTTGATCCCGGCCTTGACTCGCACATCAACTCGCGCATTCACCCCGTCAGTTCCGCTCACCACTCGCCGGCATCGACACGCAGTAGTCCAACGCATCGTCCAGCCGGTCGTTACCCCAGAACATTTCCGCGCCGACAAAAAACATCGGCGCACCGAAAATGCCTCTCGCGATCGCCTCATCGGTCTGCTCGCGCAGGCGCAGCTTGTTGGCGTCGCTTTGCGCATCGGCGATCAGTTGCTGCGCCGGCAAGCCGAGCACATCGAGGGCTTCGCTCACGACGTCGGGCGAACCGATGTCGCGGTCGTCGGCGAAATTCAGCTGCATGATCTTGCGGCAGTACGCGGCGATCCACGGCTCGTTCGCACCGAGCAGCGCCACGCGCATGGCCAGTAGCGCGGCGCGCGGAAACGTGCCCGGACGCGTGAGCGCGATGCCGTATTTGCGGCATTGCCGCTCCATGTCCTTCCACACGTACGCGCCTTTTTCCTTCTGCAGCACGAACGGCGAGTTGTCGTAGCCGAGCCTGCGAAACACGGGGCCGAGCAGGAACGGGCGCCATAGAACCCGCACGCCGCGCGCGGCCGCCAGCGCCTCGATGCGCATCATGCTCAGATAGCTGTAGTTGCTGCCGAAGTCGAACCAGAACTCGATGGCGCGCGGCGCCGTGACAGACGACGCCGACGCGGCAACCGGTGAAGACGCAACCTCATTCATGACTGTCTCCCGAATCATGAGCGATGCAACTCGCGCGTATCGCGGCATCGCTGCCTTGCAAAGCTTAACAGTTGCATGCAGCGCTTCTGCCTATGATGGCTTTTTGCGCTTCACACGAGACGGCCACGCCATGAATTATCCGTACGACATGCTCACCGCAACCTGTCTGTTCATCATCGTCGTTTCGTCGCTGATTCTGCTCGCGTTGTCCTAAGCTCACTGAGCTCACGGCAGTCCGCTTACGCGGCTTCAACAATCCCTATCTTTACGGCGCATCCCCATCCGCGGGACAGATTATACTGTACGTATATACAGTATTTTACGTCTGAACAATGCGTCTTCCTCCCTTCGAGCCACCCACGCTCGTCGAACTGCGCAGCTGGTGGCGCACACGTGACGAGCAGGCCGTTCAACGGCTTATCCTCGAGATTCAGCGGCACAGGCTCGCGCTGCTGGAACTGCGCAGCCTGATCGACAACGGCGTTCAGCAGGCACGAGCCGCCGACCGCTCGCTCGTCGAGCACGGCCAGCCGCTGATGGCGCTGCGCATCCGGATCGCGCAGGAAGTGCTGCGCGTCGGCGACATCGACGATACGCGGCAAAAAAGCCGCACCGAGCAGGAACGGCGCGCGCTTAGCACGCAAAACCAGATGGAGTACGCGCGCGAGGGCCGTTTGCGCAGACAGCGCCGCAATGTCTAGCGTGAAACGTGGCCCAGTCTCGATCGCGAAACGCCCTCGAAGCAGCCTCGCAGCGACCGCGAAACGTCCAGGACGCGTCCAGGAAGCGACCGAAGAAAAACGACCGGCTCGCCTCAGCGCGTCTGCACGGCCACGCGCAGCCCGAGCGAAATGAACAGCACGCCGATCAGCTTGTTCTGCCAGCGGGTCAGCCAGGTCAGGCGCTTGACGAGCTTGCCGAGCGGCCGCATGGTCAGCACGATCGACGTCGTATAGAGCGCGCTCATGCCGACGAAAATCAGCCCGAGCGTCACGAACTGCAGAAACGTCGAGCCGTGTTCGGGCCGTACGAATTGCGGCAGGAAGGCGAGGAAAAACAGCGCCGTTTTCGGATTCAGCACCTCGGCGGGAATCGCCTGAAAAAACGCTTTCGAGCCCGATACCGGTACGACGGCCGGCCTATGCGGACTCGCCTGCTTCTCGCGCAATGCGCGAATGCCCAGATAGACGAGATACGCGGCGCCGACGAATTTCACCGCGTTGAACGCGAGAGCGGATGTCATCAGCAGCGCGGAAAGACCCACTGCCGCGCCGAGCGTATGCACGAAATCGCCCGTTGCGATACCGAGGCCGGTGAGAATGCCGGCCTTGCGTCCGCCGTGCAGGGTGCGCGTCAAAACCAGCAGCACGGCCGGGCCGGGAATCAGAAAGAGCCCGAGCACGACGGCAACGAAAGTCCCCAACGTGGATAGATCAAGCATGTGGTCTCCTTGCGCGCGCTGAAGCGGGTCAATGGATGCGCGTTTAACGGGCCATTGTAGACGAAGCGCTCGCCCGCGCATCGTGCCTGCCCACGTGCCTGCCCACGTGCCTCGCCTGCATCGCCTGCCTCACCTGCCTCACTTGCCCCGCCTGCCTCGCCTGCCTCGCCTGCCTCGCCTGCCTCGCCTGCCTCGCCTGCCTCGCGCTCCCCACGCGCCCGATGCATGGGCGATCCGTTACCATGGCGGGCACGGCCCCGCGCGCGGCCGCCTCTTTTCATCCACCGAAGTCTTTGCCTTGCCCACCTATACCCTGCCCGCGCCGCTGAGCGCGGAACTCGAGATTCGCAAGAGCCGCTTCATCGCCCACGCGATACCGGTCGCCGATCGCGACGCCGCGATGGCCGAATTGCAGCGTCTGCGCGAACAGCATCCGGCCGCGACGCATGTCTGCTGGGCGCTGCTGGCGGGCGGCCAATCGGGCATGTCCGACGACGGCGAGCCGTCCGGCACCGCGGGCCGGCCGATTCTCGAAGTGTTGCGGCATCACGATCTCGACGGCGTGCTGGCCGCCGTGGTGCGCTATTACGGCGGCGTGAAACTCGGCGCGGGCGGCCTCGTTCGCGCGTACACCGACGCAATCGCATCGGCCCTGCTCGACGCGCCGCGCGTCGAGCGGATTGCTCAGGTGTCGTTGAGCGTCGAAGTGACTTATGCCGATGAAGCGAAGGTACGCAGATGGATGGACGCCGAGGGCTACGCGCTCGTGGAAAGCGCATACGGCATGCTCGTGAAAATGACGATGCGCGTGCCCGCCAATGCGCTCGACGAGGCGAAGCGAACGCTGATCGATATGACGCAGGGCAAGGCGGGTTTCTTCTAACAGCGCTGCCGGTTCAGCGCTTCCACCGTTGAAAAGGCGAGGAAGCGCGGCAAGCGGTTTCACGCTGCCAGCAGGCATCACGACTGGCGATGTTCGCTCACGCCGCGCGCAAGCGCCATCCGCGCATATTCCCCGGTATCCATTGCAAACACGGCCAGGTATGATGGGCGCGTTTGTCGACTCGATGCGGTCGGCTCGATACGGCCGGCCCGCCAGGCGAATCAGCCACGGGACCGGTACGCGGGCCGGCAGTCCGGCCCATTGCTACCCTGCTGATTGTTCTCCAGCGCGATGACTTCATTTAAACGGGCAACTTCCCTCGCTTCGCTCGCATCCGTCTCCCGCATGGCTCGCGCGCATTCGCCGCTAGGAGCCGTCGTGCTCAGGGGTTGCGGCGTCATGATGCTGCCGCTGATGCTGTCCGCCTGCTCGTGGTCGTGGTTCGGTCTCAACAGCAGTGCCACGCACGCCAAAGCCCATGGCACAGGGTCGCTCAGCGTGGCGCCCGCCGACGACTTCGCCTACCTGCCCGCCCGCGCCGACCATATTTCGCCGAACCGCATCGAAAATACGGCGATGACCGGCATCGTGCTCAAAGACGATATCAACGAAGTCGTGCGCAAGCGCATCGCCTACAGTCTGCGTAGCGCCGGTTTTCGCATCGACGACAGGCGCCGCGTACTCAGCGGCAGCATTGAAACGTTTACGGTGGACGACACGCGTTCGCCGGCATTGTGGACGCTGAAGATACGCTACGTGGTCATCGATACGGCCACGCAAAGGGTCATGTTCACGACCGCCTGCACCGTCAAGCGAAAGGCGCCGAAGTTCACGAGCAATACGATCGCGATCGAAGACACGGTGCAACTGAGCATCGATACCTTGATCGGCGATCCGGGCTTTATCAAGGCGGTGAACTGAGCGAACGGCCCGCGAAAGTGCGCGGCGGCGTCGCTACCATGCCTCTGCGAGCGCCGCGCGATCCGCCGCCGCGCGCTGCACCGTCACCTCACGTTCGGAGTGCGAGCCGTCATGTCCCTCACCGCCTGGCTGTTCTTCCTGCCCGCCTGTTTCGCCATCAACCTCGCGCCCGGACCCAATAACCTGCTATCCATCAACGTGGCCGCGCGCCATGGTTTCGTGAAAGCGTTCGCCAGCGGCACCGGTCGCCTGCTCGCTTTCGCGATGATGCTGGTGCTGGCCGCCACCGGTCTCGCGGTCGTGCTGCACGCCTCCGAATGGATCTTTCTCGCGATCAAACTGGCAGGCGCGGCCTATCTGATCTGGCTTGCCATTCAATTGTGGCGCAGCGACGCACCCGCTATCGATACGTCGCAACCTCAGGACGCGGCGCTCATTCGCCTCGCGCGCCAGGAATTTCTCGTGGCCGCCGGCAACCCGAAAGCGATTCTGGTTTTCACCGCGTTTCTGCCGCAATTCGTCGACGTCTCGCAGCCGATACTCCCGCAGTTTGCCGTGCTCGGCGCAAGTTTTCTCGTGCTCGAATGGGTCGCGATCGCGCTGTACTCGTGGGCCGGCATGTATCTCGGCAAATGGCTCGGGCGCGCAAAAGTCCGCCGCTGGTTCAATCGCTGCTGCGGTGGATTTCTGGCGGCGATCGGGGTGAGTTTTCTGCTGGTTCGGCGTGGGTGAGAGGTTGAAGTGCGAGGTTGAAGTCAGGACCACTATCCATAACGAATCACTCATGTATCACCCGAGAAATTTGACCATCGGCGTTCGCCGACCCTCGCATGCTCGAATCATGGACTGAGAAACGCTCAGCCATTCGATTCGTTGTACTTTTGATTAGCAAACCGGGTTGAAAACACCCATCCGTAGGGCGATAGGTATTGATCGGCGAGTCAGCCTCGCGGGCGGCCTATGGAATCCGGTCGCGGTGTATCTGGCAACCAGCTGGCTGATCCCGGTACTCGTCGCGACGCGTTGGAAGACCGGACACAAGCTCGGCTGACAAACGCAAATCCGCCCTCACAACGGGCCGGCTCGGCACACATACCACACCGGCCCATTCGTTTTTGCGTACGCATTTTTTGCATGTCCCGCCCGCCTCGGCCCGGTAAAACCGCCACGGCAAACATCCCTCATTGCACGCCCATCCACGTCAAACCGCACCGGTTTTCCCACGATTTGCGCAAAAGCGTACCTGACAGCCGCTTTTCACCAGGATGACACCTTATGCCATCGCATCTCATATTGCGAAGCCGCGACACACGTCCTATTGTCGTGCAAGGCGGGAATCCCGGAGCGGCGGGCCCAGGCTATATGAAATAAAAATACATATAGGAACGGCGCGATGACCTGTGCACGCTATACTCCGCCGCTTGAAGAAAATGTATGAAGCGCCGATAACAGAAGAATCTCACACACAACTACGTTGATGGGAGCGGGTCATCGCGCAAGCCTCGACCCCGCGCGCCAGCCCCGCCCCCAGTCCATAGGAGACTGACTATGAGCAGCATCAGCGAGCCTGACGGCCAGCAAAATTCCGCCCCATTCTTTTCCAAACAGGCCACCGTCGCCCAACCCGGTTTTTCACGCTGGATGGTGCCGCCCGCCGCGCTCGCCGTGCATCTGTGCATCGGCCAGGCGTATGCGTTCTCGGTGTTCAACGGCCCGCTCACGAAAGTGATCGGCATCACGCAGTCCGCCCCCGATGACTGGTCGCTGACCGCGCTCGGCTGGATCTTTTCGCTCGCGATCGTGTTCCTCGGTTTGTCGGCGGCATTCGCCGGCAAATGGCTCGAACACGTCGGTCCGCGCCGCACGATGTTCACGGCCGCCTGCTGCTTCGGCGGCGGCTTTCTCGTCTCCGCGCTCGGCGTGTATCTGCATCAGATCGTGCTGCTCTATCTCGGCTATGGCGTGATCGGCGGCATCGGGCTCGGCCTCGGCTACGTGTCGCCGGTGTCGACGCTGATCCGCTGGTTTCCGGACCGCCGCGGCATGGCGACCGGCATGGCGATCATGGGCTTCGGCGGCGGCGCGATGATCGCCGCGCCGCTCTCGGTCGCGCTGATGAACCACTTCCACAGCGCGACGAGCGTCGGCGTGGCCGAGACGTTCATCGTGCTCGGCATCGTCTATTTCATCTCGATGTCGATCGGCGCACTCGCCATCCGCGTGCCGCCGGCAGACTGGAAACCGGCCGGCTGGACGCCGCCTGAAACGACGCAGAACCGCCTGATCTCGCGCAATCACGTGCATATCGACCAGGCATTGAAGACACCGCAGTTCTATCTGATCTGGCTCGTGCTGTTCCTCAACGTGACGGCCGGCATCGGCATTCTCGGCCAGGCCTCGGTGATGATCCAGGAGAGCTTCAAGAACTCGGTGACGGCGGCCGCCGCGGCCGGCTTCGTCGGCCTGCTGTCGCTGTTCAACATGGGCGGGCGTTTCGTGTGGGCGTCGGCGTCGGACTGGATCGGCCGCAAGAACACCTATGCGATTTTCTTCGTGCTTGGCGCGGTGCTCTATTACCTCGTGCCGAGCTTTGCCGCGAACGGGCAGATCGCGCTGTTCGTGCTCACGTACTGCATCATTCTGTCGATGTACGGCGGCGGCTTTTCGACAGTGCCGGCCTATCTCGCCGACATGTTCGGCACGGCGTTCGTCGGCGGCATTCATGGGCGTTTGCTGACGGCGTGGGCCGCGGCCGGCGTCGCGGGTCCGGTGCTCGTCAACTACATTCGCGCCTATGAAGTCGCGAACGGCGTCGCGAAAGCGGACGCCTACACGATGACCGTGCACATCATGGCCGTGCTGCTCGTGATCGGCTTTATCTGCAACCTGCTGGTCAAGCGCGTGGATGCGAAGCACCACATGACCGATGCACAAGTCGCCAAGGGCGCGTAAGGAGACCCGTATGTCGAACGTTCAAACCGCTCATCCGACCAACAAGGCGATGCTCGCCGTGTTCTGGCTCTACGTGATGATTCCGCTCGCGTGGGGCGTGATCAATACGCTGTCGCAGGCGATGAAGCTGTTCAGGTGAAGTCGCGCGCACCCCGTCCGTTCATGCGGTGGGGTGCGCGCAGTGCCTTGAGTCGTGCTTTGTCATGAGGCCGCGATGCGGCCTCTTTTCATTGGCCCGGCGAGCGGCGATGAGTTGCCGGCGAGCGTCGGCAGGCCGCCATCGCGCCGTGCCCGTCAGCCCTCAGATCTTCTCGAACACCACGTCCTGCGCGCCTTCCCACAGCACCTTGACGCCGAGTTCGCGCAGCTTCTCCTTGCCCTCGACGATCGTCAGGAAGTGATTGCCGGCAAGCTGTCCCAGCTTGCTTGCGAAGCAGCACGAACCATAGGCGAGGATGATCTCGGTTTCGCTATAGCCGCCCGGATAGAACAGGATGTCGCCGACCGACGGATGGCTCGTGTGATTCTCGAAGCCGACCGCGACGCCGTCGTTCTCGAGCCTGAAATCGCCGAGCGGCACCCAGCAACCCTCGCCGCTCCAGCGCACGTGAATGAGCTTCTGCCGATACGGCAGCAGCTTCAGGAACGCGGCCACCGTCTGCGGCGCATCGGGATGGGTTTCGGCGATAAAGGTGTGGCCGCAGGCGGTCATTCGGAGTCGGGTCATCGCGGGGTATCCGGTAGGGCGGGTTGAAGGGCGAGTCTGCAAGACAGCGGCGAACGGCGCGGTCGAGACGGCATGCTGAAGCGCGTTCAGCAAGATTACGCGAACTTCATTCTCCCTTTCGATACGGGATTTCGACAGATACAGTTGCCCACGCACTGGTCAGGCCAGTTAGACCTGTCCGGTTCGACCGGTTGCGGCCACACGGCAACGCGCCGCCCCGCGAAGGTTGTCGCATCGCGAAGCGGCGCGCCCCGGCCGACGTCGTCAGCTCTTGAGCCGGTAACCCGTCCTGAAGATCCAGCCGACGATCACGAGAAACACCGCGAGAAACAGCAGCGTCATGCCGAGGCTCAGGCCCACATCGACGTCGCCGAGCTCGAAGAAGCTCCAGCGAAAGCCGCTCACCAGATAGACGATCGGATTGAACAGCGTCACGCCGCGCCAGAACGGCGGCAGCATGTTCACCGAGTAGAAGCTGCCGCCGAGAAACGTGAGCGGCGTGACGATCAGAAGCGGCACCAGTTGCAGCTTCTCGAAGCCGTCCGCCCAGATGCCGATGATGAAGCCGAGCAGACTGAACGTGACCGCGGTCAGCACGAGAAACAGCACCATCCAGAACGGATGCATGATCTGCAACGGCACGAAGAATCCCGCCGTCGCGAGAATGATGAGGCCGAGCAGGATCGACTTGCTGGCCGCCGCGCCAACATAGCTCACGACAATCTCGAGATACGACACCGGCGCCGACAATAGTTCGTAGATCGTGCCCGTGAAGCGCGGAAAGTAAATCCCGAACGACGCGTTCGCGATGCTCTGCGACAGCAACGACAGCATGATGAGCCCCGGCACGATGAACGCGCCATAACTGATGCCGTCCACTTCCTTGATGCGCGAACCGATCGCCGAGCCGAACACGACGAAATACAGCGACGTGGAAATGACCGGCGCGATGATGCTTTGCATCAGCGTGCGCCACGTGCGCGCCATTTCGAACTTGTAGATCGCGCGCATTGCGTAGATGTTCATTGATCCCCCCGCAGCAGATTGACGAAAATGTCTTCGAGCGAACTCTGCGTGGTGTGCAGGTCCTTGAAGCGGATGCCCGAATCGTCGAGCGATTTGAGTAGCGCGATGATGTCGGTACGCCCGCCCTCGCCTTCATAGGTGTAGATCAACTCGTTGCCGCCCTTCGCGAGCGCGAGCGTGTAACCCGCGAGCGAGCCCGGCACCGCGTCGAGCGGGCTCTCCAGTTGCAGCGTCAACTGCTTCTTGCCAAGCTTGCGCATCAACTCGGTCTTCTCTTCGACGAGCATGATCTCGCCCGCGTTGATGACGCCGATGCGGTCGGCCATCTCCTCGGCCTCGTCGATGTAGTGCGTGGTGAGAATGATCGTCACGCCGCTGCCCGTGAGCGAGCGCACGAGCTTCCACATGTCGCGCCGCAGTTCGACGTCGACGCCGGCGGTCGGCTCGTCGAGAAACAGCACGCGCGGTTCGTGCGACAACGCTTTTGCGATCAGCACGCGGCGCTTCATGCCGCCCGAGAGCGTCATGATCTTGTTGTTGCGCTTCTCCCATAGCGACAGGTCGCGCAACACTTTCTCGATGTAGGCCGGGTTCTTCGGCTTGCCGAACAGACCGCGGCTGAACGAGACGGTGGCCCAGACGGTTTCGAACGAGTCGGTGGTCAGCTCCTGCGGCACGAGGCCGATCAGCGAGCGGGCCGCGCGATAGTCGGCGCCGATGTCGCGGCCGTCGACCGTCACGCGGCCTTCGCTCGCATTGACGATGCCGCAAATGATGCTGATGAGCGTGGTCTTGCCCGCGCCGTTCGGTCCGAGCAAGGCGAAGATTTCACCACGGTTGATCGCCAGATTGATGTTCTTCAGTGCCTGAAAACCACTGGCATAGGTTTTCGACAGATTCGTGACGGAGACGATTGGCTGCATGGATTCGTTGATGGCCGACACCGATAACTGAGTGGAAGAAACGACGCGAGCGCGTCGCCGCTTCCGCAATGTAATGGAAAGTGCGAAAGCGTGCAGAGCAGGTGGACGAAGCGATGGCCGGTTGCCCCGCTGCGCATGCGTGGTCGACAAGCGGGTTCGAGGCAAGTCGATCGCTGACCGCCGCGCCGTTCCGGTTTGCCGAACCATCGGAATCGAGCCATGAAGCGCTCCCGAAGAAACCGGCGCATGGTGCCGTGGGCAGGCGTTATCGGTCCTCTCCTCAGGCACGGTATCATTCGCCCTCACTCACCGGCCGCTTCCCGCTCCGCGCGAGACGCGCAACCGAGGCGGCCACACGATACCAGCAGACCACGCGCGACATCGCTCTGCCGATTCGCGCGCCTCATTCACGGATTGCCACCATGCCTCATTTCGACCTCGCCAGCGGCATACTGGGCTCAAGCCTGCAAACGCTCGATCTCTATGCGCTCATCGGCATCGTCGCCGCGCTGTTGATCGGCGGCATGGTCAAGGGCGTGGTCAGCATCGGCGTGCCGCTCGTCGCGATGCCGATCCTGAGCCACTTCCTGCCGATCAAGGCGGCCGTGCTGCTGCTGTCGATGCCGATCATCCTCGGCAATATTCCGCAGGCGCTCGAAGGCGGCGAACTGCTGCCGACGATGAAGCGCATCGCCGCACCGCTGATCGGCACGGTCATCGGCAATCTGGTCGGCGTGATGGTGCTGATCTCGCTTGCGCCGCATCGCGCGCAAGCGGCGGCCGGCGCCTTGCTGATGATCGCGGCCGTGCTGCTGCTCGCGGCGCCGCGGCTTACGTTGTCACCGGCATGGGCGAAGCCTGCGGGGCTCGCGCTCGGCTTTGGCGCGGCGTTGATGGAGAGCATCGCGTCGGTGCCCGGGCCGTTGCTCGCGATGTACCTGATCGCGACGGGCGCGACCGGCAAGGCGTTCACGAAGCAGATCGCGATCATCCTCGTGGTGTCGATCATCACGCTCGTCGCCGCGTTCAGCGGTGGCGCGCATGCAAGCTGGAGCGATCTGGCGATTTCGGTGTGCGCGAGCGTGCCCGTGATCGCGGGCATCCTGCTCGTGCGGCCGTTGCGCGACCGCCTGCCGCCGGCGGTGTTTCGTGTGCTGGTGCTGCTATTCGTGCTGGTCGCCGCCGCGCAGATGATCTGGAAATCGGGGGTTTTGCAGGCGTTGGTCGGCGGGCAATGAGCCGCTATGCGGGGTCTTTTGGCCTCTCCACATTCTTTCTGCTTGCCGTCTGCATCGTCGCCATCATCGTGGTGATTTCAACGTTCCGCGCCTTGTGCTTCATCTTTTCAGGCCAGAACGACCGTATGCAGCGTGCGAAGCAAATGCTCCGCGTATCGACACGACGCACGCTCATCAGCGTCGTCGCCGTGAGCGCAACAGGCCGTCTCTGGAGTGATGGGCAGGACATACGAACCCGCCGTTTATCCGGCCGATCGATTGCACCGTTGAACGGTCGCCTGATAAAAGCTACGTAGTGCGCAGTTGTTATGCGGGTGAAAAAAGAATGATCAGAGTCTATGACCGGAATGGCTCACGACTCCTTGCCGAGCGAACCTACGTCGATCTATCGGACGACCCGGTCAGGCTCTACTGGGAACAGGACTCGCTGCAATACCCGGAGAACGACAATCTCGGCACGATAAAACTTCCGCCCTCGCTCTACGACCGCTTCATGGCGAAACTGCCCTGAAGCACGCATGACGCGATTCATCGCCACTCCCGGGCTCGCTCATGCCGCGAGCTTTTTTTCCGCCAGGCACTCTGATCGGTAAAAGTGATCGCGATAGGCCAATACGAGCTATTCCCCCACATAAAGGCATCCTACTATCGGCTGGACCGGAGACACCCCATTTTTCCCGACCATCCGATATGAAAAAAATACCGTCGATTCTGCTTTCCATCGCATTGGCTTTCAGCAGCAGCGCCTTCGCGCGCGAGGGCGACACCGTGCGCCTCGGCATCGATCCGACCTATCCGCCCATGGACGCCAAGGCGCCCGACGGCTCGCTCAAGGGCTTCGACGTGGACCTCGGCAACGAAATCTGCCGCCGCATTCACGCGCATTGCCAGTGGGTCGAACTGGAGTTCTCCGGCATGATTCCGGCACTGCAGGCGCGCAAGATCGACGCGATCATGTCTTCGATGGCGATCACGGCAAAACGCGAGCAACAGATTCTCTTCACATCCAAGCTGTACCAGTTCAAGTCGCGGCTCGTCGCGCGCAAGGGCGCCACGTTCGGCACCACCGGTCAGTCGCTGGCCGGCAAGTCGATCGGGGTGCAGTCGGGCACGCAGTTCGAAAGCTATGCGCTCGCGAACTGGGCGCCGGCCGGCGCGAACGTCGTCCCCTACAAGAGCCAGGAAGAAGTGTTCGCCGACCTGCTCAACGGGCGCCTCGACGCGGCGCTGCTCGGCTATGTCGAAGCCGATTATGGCTTCCTGCGCACGCCGCAGGGCAACGGCTTCGCGTTCGTCGGCGGTCCGCTCTCGATGGGCGACCGCGGCACGGGAATGGGCCTGCGCAAGGATGAAACCGCGTTGCAGGCGCAGATGAACGATGCGATCGCAGCGATGCTCAAGGACGGCACCTATGCGCAGATCGCACGCCGGTATTTCGATTTCGATCCGTACGGAAACTGAAAACTGGGGAAGGGAGCACTGGGCGCTGCGATTAGCGCCGCGCTTTGCGGCGCCGGTCATAACATGAGGATGGTCCTCACTGTCGCGGACAAAACGCCAACGGGTCGATGAGCGACGGGCCTCTGCGGGCCCGTTCGCATCATCGCCACTTTCTCTCAGGTCCTGCTTTTTTCGCCGATGCCGGCCCGCATCGGCGGTTCCTCGCCGCTTTACTTACCTGGGTCCTCGCGTCTAACTCCGTCCTACCGCATCCGGATTGGGCGCCTTGCTTCGCTGCGCCGCTTCTCTGTGCCGCTTCTCTGTGCCGCTTCGACTCACTCTTCACGCAGGCGGCTCAAGCCTCCAAGCTCGACTCCACCGTCAGCCTGCCGCGCAATCTCGCGATACGGCTGCGCTGACTCGCAATCAGTTCATGCGTTTCTTCGAGTGCGCCAATGCGCTGCTCCCAATAGCCCTGATCGAACTTCGGCGGCGTGGCGCCTTCGCGCGTCACGTAGCCGATCATGTTCTCGAGATGCCGTCATTCGCTGTCCGCCAGATTGGCCGGACGCCGCCCGCCACGCTGCGCGGCTCGCGGCCTACTCGTACCGTTCATCGTCGCTACCCCGTACCTTTCCTGCTGACCGTCGATAGTCGTCGCATCGATCGCTCAATTGAAAGCGATCTGCAATCTAATCGTATGACCATAACGCACGTTTCCGGCACGGCTTGACCGTGTGTCTCAAAATTGGCCGCCGACACGCAAAATTCCGGCTTTCCGGGTCTTTCCGGGTATTCCCTCACCCTGCCCCGGGCTTTGCCGATGCGCTGGCCGCCCTCGCTTGCCCCATACCGCCAGCCTCACCTCGCTTGCCCCACCTCGCCTACCGACAACATTCCGCCGGGCTGCCATCGCGCCAACGCGCGGACCACGAGGCGCATCGGTCGCTCGGCGCGCGCTGCTACACTGGCGCGCATCCGTCATTCCCGCCCTCAACCCATGCTTCGATTCGACAACCTCAGCAAGCGCTACGGCGAACGCGTCCTCTTCGAGGGGCTGCATTACGACGCGTCGTCCGGATGCTTCGCGTTGAACAACGAGTCCGGCAGCGGCAAGTCGACGCTGCTCGGCATTCTTGCCGGCGCGCTCGAAGCCGATAGCGGCGACGTATGGCTCGGCGGCCATTCGCTGCGCGGCGCGCGAGCCGCCGCGCAGGCCGTGCTCACCTATGTGCCCGAGGACAGCATGAGCTGGCCGGAGCAGACGGGCCGCGCGTATCTGGCGCAGGTCGCGTCGACGAGAAAGACCGTGCTCGACGACGAGGTGCTTGCGCTCGCCGGGCGCTTCGGTCTCGCGCCTCATCTCGACAAGCGTTTCGAACAGATGTCCTACGGCAGCCGCAAGAAGGTGTTTCTGAGCGCGGCCATGCTGGGCGACACGCGCGTGCTGATCGCCGACGAACCGGCCGGCGGCCTCGATGCATCGGCGCGTGGCGTGTTGGCCGAGCTGTTCAGAACGCTCGGCCAAACCCGCACGGTGTTTTTCACGAGCTACGACGAGGCCTTCACGCAAGCCTGCGAGGCGACGCGCATCGGCTTCACCGATCTCTCCAGGGCTGCGTGAAAAAGGCCATCTGAAAAGGCCGCTTGAAACGGACGACTTCAAACAGGCCGCCTGAACAGGCTGCATGAACAGCGCTTGCCTGAAAAAAAGCGACCCGAGCCGCACCGGAACCGCCAGGCGGCACGTCACCGCGCACCGCTCAGATCGCGACGCAGATCTTGCCGAAGTGCGCGCCCGACGCTTCGTGACGGAACGCATCGGCCAGCTTGTCCAGTTCGAACGTGCTATCGATCACGGGCTTGATGCCCGTCGTTTCGAGCGCGCGAATCATCTCGATCTGATCGTGGCGGCTGCCGACGATCAGCCCTTGCAAACGCTGTTGCCGCGCCATCAGATGCGCGGTCGGCACCGGACCTTCGCGGCCGGTCAGCACGCCGATCAGCGCGATATGGCCGCCGATCCGGCAAGCCGTGATCGATTGCGGCAACGTGCCGGGGCCGCCCACTTCGATCACGTGATCGACACCGCGCCCGCCGGTCAGTTGACGCACCTGCTTGCCCCACTCGGGATTCTCGCGATAGTTGATCGTATGGTCGGCGCCGAGTTCGCGCAGCTTCGCGAGCTTCCCGTCCGACGACGACGTCGCGATCACCGAGGCGCCCATCGCCTTCGCCAGTTGCAAGCCGAAGATCGACACGCCGCCGGTGCCGAGCACGAGCACCGTGCTGCCCGCCTTCAACTGACCATCGACGACGAGCGCGCGCCATGCGGTCAAACCGGCCGTGGTCAGCGTCGCGGCCTCGGCGTGACTGTAGCCGGCGGGCGCATGCGTGAAGTAATGGCTCGGCAGCACGACGGCCTCGCGCGCATAACCGTCGACACCATCGCCCGGGGTTGTCGAAAAATCGGCAATCGGTGCGGGCCCGTTTTCCCACAGCGGAAAGAAGCACGACACGACGTGATCGCCTAGCTTGAATTCGCGCACGCCTTCGCCCACCGCTTCGACAACGCCCGCGCCATCGGCCATCGGAATGCGCCCGGCTTCGGCGGGCAGTACGCCGCTCACCACGCCGTAGTCGTGAAAATTCAGCGAGCTGGCGCGAATGCGCACGCGAATCTGTCCCGCGGCGGGTTGACCGGGATCGGCGAGATCGACGACCTGAAGATGATCGACAGTGGCGGGCGAACCGATTCTGACGGCTTTCATGTTGCGTTCCTTGGTGAGTTGCGCAGGCGTTTCATGCAGCATTGCAAGCACTCGGCGCATGCCAGGTGCCTGAATACCTGAAGCAGTTGCCCGCATCGGGCATACCGGCCTTATCCGTGCATCGGCACGTTGGCGAGAGCAGTTCGTCAAAGAATACCGCAAGCGGTTTTTATGCGTCGGCATCCATGCACACATTCATGTCAGGTGCATGTCAGATGCATGAGATTGCGCTTGACCTTGCCACTGCGGGAAGGTCCACGATGCATAAATCATTGCTGACCGGAGAGAGTCAATGGAATTCGTCATCCCCGACATGGCCTGCGGTGGCTGTGCGAAAGCCGTCGCGCATGCGCTGAACCGCATCGATCCCACGGCGAGAATCGACATCGACGTGGCCGTTAAAATCGCGAGAGTCACATCGGCCTTGCCCGCGCAACGGTTCGCCGATGCGATCGAGGCGGCGGGCTTTCATCCTTCGCACCGAAGCTGATTAACAGATTAAGCGATTCAACGTGTGCATCGCAGTAGCAGCGTGACCGAGGCTTCCCCCTATCAACAGGACACCACTATGAAAAACCTTCGCGCTTTCCGCGCTCTCTGTTTGTTCAGCGGTTTGGCCTTCGCGGTGGCGGCCATGCCGGCTCACGCGCAGCATCAGGGCATGCCCGGCATGGAGATGGAGGATTCGGAGCACGCCGGCGCGGGCGATTCGACGCAGGCCTTCAAGGCCGCCGACGAGCGCATGATGCACGACATGAGCGCCCCCGAATACACGGGCGACGCCGACCGCGACTTCGTCGCGCATATGATCCCGCATCACCAGGGCGCGATCGAGATGGCGCAAGCGGAACTGAAATACGGCAAGGACCCGGAGATCAAGCGGCTCGCGCGCAACATCATCAAGGCGCAGCACGATGAAATCGCGTTGATGAAACGCTGGCAGGACAAGCACGGCGACAAGTGAGCCGGTGAGATTCGACGGCGAGGCGCGCGCTTCGCCGTCGAATTGAAGTCGAACCGCTCAATACCGCATGAACGACTGCCATTGTGTGTCGAGCGGAATGCGCGAGCATTCCACTCGGCCCCTTCGATCACGCGTGAAAAATCACCAGCGCGGCCGCTTGCGCAACAGCGGCGTCATCGCGATCAAACCGACAATCGGACCCGGCAGCAACAGCCAGGCCACGTGTACGTCGAGCGCGTGATAAACGCTCGTCGACCACAAGATCGAGCAGGCCGACAGAAAGAAGCCGAAGCTGTTCTGCAACGTCAGCGCGCCGCCGATCTTGTCGGCGGGACAGGCCTTGACCGACAGCGCTGAAAACTGCGGCGAATCGGCGATCACGCTGATGCCCCACACGAGCAGCAGCGCAAGCTGCGCGGCGGTGCCGAGCGAACTCGTCAGCGGATAGATCGCGCACAGCGTGCCCGATATCGTCAGCGCGAGTGCAGCCGTGCGCGCGCTGCCTACCGATTTGCTGAGCCTGCCGCCCGCGAGGCAACCAAGCGCGCCGATGGCGATAATCAGAAACGACCACCATGCCACTGTACTCGCGGGCGCTAGCACGCCCCCCGTCGCGAAGGCCCGTTGCACGAGCAGCGGCGTGAGCGTCCAGAACGCGTACAGCTCCCACATGTGGCCAAAATAGCCGAGCGCGGCAGCGCGAAACTCGCCGATTCGCACCACCTGCCCGATGCCCGCCGACAAACCGAAGCGGCGATTGCCCGAGCGTCGCGCGTGCGGCCCTTCGCCGAGCGAAACGACCAGCAGTGCGCCGAGCACCGCGAGCACCGACGATGTCAGCACGACCGTTTGCCACGGCACCGTCGACAACAACGCGCGAATCGCATGCACCGAGGCCGTGCCGAGCGTCAGCATCGCGACGAGCAGCGCGAGCGTCTGCGCGGCGCGCTGCGGAGCCCACGTGACGAGCAGTTTCATGCCGAGCGGATAGATGCCCGCAAGCGCGACGCCCACGCCGAAGCGGAACGCGAGCGCCGAGGCGAGCCCGCCGCTGCACAGCGCGAACAGCGCATTCAGCGTCGCGCCGAGCACGCCGCAGACGGCGAACACCTTGCTGGCCGACACGCGATCGGCGAGTCCGGTCGTAGCGGACAGCAGCGTGCCGACGATAAAGCCGGCCTGCACCGCATTCGTAAGCCAGCCGATGCCCGATGCGCTCAGTTGCCACGCGACCTGCAAATCGCGCATCGCGCCGTTCGCGCTGAACCACAGCGAAGTGCCGAGCAGTTGCGCAATCGCAATGACGATAACCGCGCGATTCGCGCGCGCGGCCCTACGCGCCGCGTCTTCGGGATTGCCGGCGTCCGCCGCATCCAGCCTGTCCTGCATCGTGTCTCCTCTGCCTCCCGATTCTGATGCGCGTGCCGTGAGCCTTAAGCCGTCAGCCGCAATCGGCCGGTCACGCACGAGCGTGCTGCTCATTGTAGACGAGCGACCGATTCGCTTTGCCGCGCAGCGGCGCGAACGGACCTACGGCCGGCCCGGCGGAACGGACTTCTCGAACACGAGCCGGGTCCACGTCACGCCGCGATCGCGATTGGCCTGCTGTACCGACGAGGTCCGCAACTCGCACACGAGCCGCAAGCCCTGCATGCTCGCGAGGCGAATCGTTTCTTCCGGCGTGACGTCGAACATGCGGCGGCCCTCAGGCACCGGCCCGTGCCGTAGCGACATGATCGACACGCCGCCAGCGCGCAGCAACGACGCGATGCGAGGCATCGCGCGATGGCGCTGCTCTTCGTCGAGGTGCATCCACACGGCGGTCAGCATCACCGCATCGAAGGTCCCGCGCCGCGCCAGCAGAACGGCGAGATCGGGCAGGCTGTCGTCGAGCCATTCGACCGGCGCCGATGGATGCAACTCGCGCGCCGCCTCGCGTAGTTCATCGACCGGTTCGACCGCGACCACCGCATGCCCGAGCGCCGCGAGCGCGGCCGCATCGGTGCCGATGCCGCAACCGATATCGACGATTTTCGCGGGCGCGTCCGGCATGAAATGCAGGATCGGGCCATGCTGCCCGGCAAACGAAATCGCGCGCCATTGCTCGCGCAGCGCCGGCGCGCGCTCTGCATAGCCCTCGGTGCCGCTGACGTTGATGGACATCGGTTGCGCGCGATGCCTCAGCCCTGCTGCGGCACCCTCACCCAGCCTTCCATCAGCACGCGCGCGCTGCGGCTCATCAGCGCCTTCGTCACGACCCACTCGCCGTTTTCGAGGCTCGCCTGCGCGCCCACGCGCAGCGTGCCCGACGGATGCCCGAAGCGCACCGACTCGCGCTCGCCGCCGCCCGCGGCCAGATTGACGAGCGTGCCCGAAATCGCCGCGGCCGTGCCGATCGCGACGGCCGCCGTGCCCATCATCGCGTGATGCAGCTTGCCCATCGACAGCGCGCGCACCAGCAGATCGACGTCGCCCGCCTCGACCGGCTTGCCGCTCGACGCCACATAGCTGGCCGGCTTCGCGACGAACGCGACCTTCGGCGTGTGCTGGCGCGTCGCGATCTCGTCGAGATGCCTGATGAGGCCCATGCGCAGCGCGCCGTGCGCGCGAATCGTCTCGAACATCGCGAGCGCCTTTTCGTCGCTGTTGATCGCGTCCTGCAACTCGGTGCCCTTGTAGCCGATGTCCTCGGCGTTGAGGAAGATCGTCGGAATGCCCGCGTTGATCATCGTGGCCTTCAGCGTGCCGACGCCGGGCACGTCGAGATCGTCGACGAGCTTGCCGGTCGGGAACATCGCGCCGCCCGCGCCGTCTTCCTCGGCGGCCGGGTCCATGAATTCGAGCTGCACTTCGGCGGCCGGGAACGTCACGCCGTCGAGTTCGAAGTCGCCGGTTTCCTGCACCGCGCCATCGGTCATCGGCACGTGCGCGACGATCGTCTTGCCGATATTGGCCTGCCAGATGCGCACGGTCGCGAGGCCGTCGCGCGGCACGCGGCTCGCCTCGACGAGACCCGCGCCGATCGCGAACGGCCCGACCGCCGCCGACAGATTGCCGCAATTGCCGCTCCAGTCGACGAACGCCTTATCGATCGATACCTGGCCGAACAGATAGTCGACGTCGTGATCGGGCCGGCTGCTGCGCGCCACGATCACAGTCTTGCTCGTGCTCGACGTCGCGGCGCCCATGCCGTCGATCTGCTTGCCGTACGGGTCGGGGCTGCCGATCACGCGCATCAGCAGCGCGTCGCGCGCGGCGCCCGGCTGTTGCGCGGCCTCGGGCAAGTCCTGCAAGCGGAAAAACACGCCCTTGCTGGTGCCGCCGCGCATATAGGTGGCCGGAATCTTGATCTGGGGAAGGTGGGCCATGAGAGTGTCCTGAGATGAAATCGTCTTCGATGGGAGGCGATGCGGCATCGTCGGGCCGCATCGCATTGTTCTGCTTCGTGTTCGCCGCAATCACGCTTGCGGCGCAAACCGCCGGTACCGGTCGTAAAACCCAGCGACGTCAAACCATCAAATCATCGGGCCGCCGCTTGCGTCGATTCGAGAAAGTCCTGCGCGAAACGCTGCAACACGCCGCCCGCTTCGTAGATCGACACTTCCTCGGCCGTATCGAGCCGGCACGTCACGGGCACTTCGACACGTTCGCCGTCCTTGCGATGAATCACGAGCGTGAGGTCCGCGCGCGGCTTGCGCTCGCCGGTCACGTCGAAGGTTTCGGTGCCGTCGATGCCGAGCGTCAGGCGGTTCACGCCGGGCTTGAATTCGAGCGGCAGCACGCCCATGCCGACGAGGTTCGTGCGGTGAATCCGCTCGAAGCCTTCCGCGACGATCGCTTCGGTGCCGGCCAGACGCACGCCCTTCGCGGCCCAGTCGCGCGACGAGCCCTGGCCGTAGTCGGCGCCCGCGATCACGATCAGCGGCTGCTTGCGCTCCATGTAGGTTTCGATCGCTTCCCACATGCGCGTGACCTGGCCTTCGGGTTCGATGCGCGCGAGCGACCCGGCCTTCACCTGGCCGTTGTCGAGCACCATCTCGTTCTTCAGCGTCGGGTTCGCGAAGGTCGCGCGCTGCGCGGTCAGATGATCGCCGCGATGCGTCGCGTAGGAATTGAAGTCCTCTTCGGGCAGGCCCATTTTCGTCAGGTATTCGCCGGCCGCACTGTCCGGCAGAATCGCATTCGACGGCGAAAGATGGTCCGTCGTGATGTTGTCGCCGAGTACGGCCAGTGCGCGCATGCCCCTGAGCGTGCGCTCGCCCGCGAGCGCGCCTTCCCAATACGGCGGACGGCGAATATAGGTGCTCGTCTCGCGCCACTCGTAAAGCGGATTCGCCTGCTCGCCGCTCTCGGCAGCGAGCGCGAACATCGGTTCATACACCTTGCGGAATTGCTCGGGCTTCACGCTCGCGGCGACGATCGCATCGATCTCCGCATCCGACGGCCAGATGTCTTTCAGCGTGACTGCATTTCCATCGGCATCGATACCGAGCACGTCCTTCTCGATGTCGAAGCGGATCGTGCCCGCAATCGCATAGGCGACGACGAGCGGCGGCGAGGCCAGAAACGCCTGCTTCGCGTACGGATGAATGCGCCCGTCGAAATTGCGGTTGCCCGACAGCACGGCGGTCGCATACAGATCGCGCTCGATCACTTCCTTCTGGATTGCCGGGTCCAACGCGCCGGACATGCCGTTGCACGACGTGCAGGCATAGGCGACCACGCCGAAGCCGAGCTGTTCGAGTTCCGGCAGCAGCCCCGCCTCTTCGAGGTACAGCGTGACCGCCTTCGAGCCCGGTGCGAGCGAGGTCTTCGCCCACGGCTTGCGCGTGAGTCCGCGACGGTTCGCGTTGCGCGCGAGCAGACCCGCCGCGATCATGTTGCGCGGGTTGTTCGTATTCGTGCAGCTCGTGATCGCGGCGATGATGACCGCGCCGTCCGGCATCAAGCCGGGCTCGTTCTCGACCTTGCCGCTGATGCCGCGCGCGGCGAGGTCCGCCACCGGCAAACGGCGATGCGGATTCGAGGGGCCCGCGAGCGTGCGCACGACCGTCGAGAGATCGAACTTCAGCACGCGCTCGTATTCGGCATGCCTGAGCGTATCGGCCCACAAGCCGGTTTGCTTCGCATAGGTTTCGACGAGCGCAACGAGCGCGTCGTCGCGGCCCGTGAGCTTCAGATACCTGATCGTCTGTTCGTCGATATAGAACATCGCGGCGGTCGCGCCGAATTCGGGCGCCATGTTCGCGATGGTCGCGCGATCGCCCAGGGTCAGGTTCGCCGCGCCCTCGCCGTAGAACTCGAGGTAGGCGCCGACCACTTTTTCCTTGCGCAGGAATTCGGTCAGCGACAGCACCACGTCGGTCGCGGTGATGCCCTCGCCCGGCTTGCCCGTCAACTCCACGCCGACGATATCGGGCAGCCGCATATACGACGCGCGGCCAAGCATCACGCTCTCCGCTTCGAGGCCGCCCACGCCGATCGCGATCACGCCGAGCGCATCGACCATCGGCGTATGCGAGTCGGTGCCGACGAGCGTATCGGGAAACGCGACGCCGTCCTTCACCTGCACGACCGGGCTCATGCGTTCGAGGTTGATCTGATGCAGGATGCCGTTGCCGGGCGGAATCACGTCGACGTTGCGAAACGCGCGCTTGGTCCAGTTGATAAAGTCGAAGCGGTCTTCGTTGCGGCGGTCTTCGATCGCGCGGTTCTTCGCGAACGCATCAGGATCGAAGCCGCCGCATTCGACGGCCAGCGAGTGATCGACCACGAGCTGCGTCGGCACGACCGGATTGACGAGCGACGGGTCGCCGCCTTGCGCCGCAATCGCATCGCGCAGGCCGGCGAGATCGACGAGCGCGGTCTGCCCGAGAATGTCGTGACAGACAACGCGCGCCGGAAACCATGGGAAATCGAGTTCGCGCTTGCGGCCGATGATCTGCCTGAGCGATGCCGCGAGCGTCGCCGGATCGCAGCGGCGCACGAGATTTTCGGCAAGCACGCGCGACGTGTACGGCAGTTTGTCGTAAGCGCCGGGTTCGAGCGCATCGACCGCGGCACGCGTATCGAAGAAGTCGAGTTCGGTGCCGGGAAGGCGTTTGCGGTTGGCAGTATTCATGGCGTAGGGGACAGGACAGTTATCGGCCGCCGAGGGAAAGTCCGGCTGCGGCCGGCGCGTCGAGCGCGCGGCCGGCCGGACAGTGCAGGTAGTTTAGCTCGCTGCTGGCGTGTTGCTGAATTGCGGGTGTTTTGATGCGTGTTTTGCTGCGTGCTTTGACATGTGCTTCGCGGCTTATTTCGCTCAATACCGGGCGGCACGCGTGACACAGGCCGCCCGGGACTGGCCTCAAACGCGCTTCGCAAGCGGCACGAACGGCAGGTCGTCCGGGCCGGTGTAATTCGCGCTCGGCCGGATGATCTTGTTGTCGATGCGCTGCTCGATGATGTGCGCGCTCCAGCCCGCCGTGCGCGCGATCACGAAGATCGGCGTGAACATCGCGGTCGGCACGCCCA